>NZ_JADARC010000122.1:0-271 GCF_016464245.1 Marinobacter sp. bablab_jr003 | reverse complement strand
TCAAAGAGCTCTGGTACGCTCCCTCAGAGGCCGATGCCAGACAACGCTGGCAAGACTGGCTAAATCTGGCTATGAGTAGTGGGCTGGCCCCCGTGCAGCAGTTTGCCAGGCGCCTCAAGGGCTACGTCGACGGCATTATCGCCAGCGCGGTCTACCGGCTGAACACCAGTGTGTTGGAGGGAATGAACAACAAGATCAAGGTGATCAAGCGGGTGGCCTACGGCTACCGGGATAACGACTACTTCTTTCTGAAGATAAAAGCAGCATTTCC
>NZ_JADARC010000121.1:0-3712 GCF_016464245.1 Marinobacter sp. bablab_jr003 | reverse complement strand
GCAAAGTTGACGGGCACTGAGACTTCGGAGTAAGAAGAGAAACCCCGCGTCGCTACGCTCCGATGGGTGGCAGCCTTGCTCCGGTCCGGGTGGCAGGCTTCACGTGGAATGGGTGGCAACCTTCAGCGGTTTACGCAGTTAACCAGTGAGTTGACGCAAGAGGCGGCTAACAGAGCAAATAAGCTACCAATGGTCAGCGAAATGCTTGAGAAATTGCAGGGTAAAGCACCACCGGAACCGGTAAACATGCTGTTGGAATTCAGAGAGTATTCGTGGAAGCCCCTTAGCTCTTTTGTCCACGGTGGTATTCACGCTATCCATCGCCACAGCAAAGGTTATCCGCTTCCTCTCCTGGAGCAGATGGTCCGAATATCCAACGGAGTGTCAGTAATGGTGGGTATGCTGTTGGTCATATTGCACGGTGGCGGTGAGCAGCGTGGCAAAATCTCTAAAATTCAGAGAGCATTTGCGGACTGTCTACCCGAAACCAAGTCGCAAATCTCATAACAAGTCGCAGCAGTACGCGGCCGATGGCCGCCGGACGCCCTTTCCATGGCGCCTTCGGCGCCACTCCAAGGTCGCCGCTGTGCTTCGGCGTTAACCACACGGGCAATTTGGAGAGCCGTGCATTGTGGAAGTTTGATCCAGTCATCAGGGATGCTAGCTAGTTCCCATCCATAAACAGGCGTTTTTCAATATTCACACTTGGCGAGGCCGGCCACGGAACCACACCTCACCCTCGCTTCACACACTTCAGGACCACGGGGGGGCAAATTCGCCGTCCGAGGCCGCATTAGGACGGTTTTCGGGCGAACTCACCCCTCGGCCCCTCTAGCCGATGCACTCTACCTGAGTTCGGCGGATCTTGGGATGGGCTAGTGGGGCGCTGCCGCGTAAACACCGCCAGATTATGGGCCACCACCGCCGACCAGACATAGGCTCGGAAATGAGACAGCCCCTTCCAGGTGCAGCGAGTCAGCCCATAGGCCCGCTTCAAACACGAGATACCCGCCTCAATACCCGCCCGAAAGTCACACAGCCGACGATAGACCCAAAGGCTTTTCGCCATTTGCTCGACCCTCAGGCCCTTCTTCTTGCGAAAGGCCACGTCCTTGACGCCCAGGGCCTTGGCGTGGCGCACATTCGCCTGGCTGGCATAGCCGCCATCGGCGGCCACTTGGCGTGGTGCACGCCCGTAACAGGCGATCTGCCGTTCCAGCAGCGGCATAAAACGCTCACTGTCGGCGGGGTTGCCTGGCTCGATCAACACGTCAAGCACCAGGCCGCTAACGCCTGTCGTCAGATTGAGCTTGTGGCCATACTGGATCTCTCGCCCACCCTTGATGATGATGTCCGTATGGGCCTCGAACAGGCTGAACACCTTCTCGCTTGCCGGCACCGTTTCCCCCTTGAGGACCCGCCGCTCTGTCTGATCGATCACCCGCGCCAGCAAGACGCCATAGCGCACCGCCTCCCCCTGCCAGTCGGCCAGGTCCTGCGCCTCCACCGCCAGGGCCTCCAGCCTCAGTTGGGCTTCGTGCAGATAATCCAGCGTGGCACGGGCCACTTTGAGCAGCTTCCGGTAGCGCTTGTCTTGCGACTGCCTGCCTCGCCCATACTGGATCTGGCGATCATACTTTTTCGCCGCCCGACCGTGATCATGCCAGGTCAACCGGGTGTCGCCCGCCAACGCCTGAGCCCACTTCAGCAAGCGAACCAGGACGCGGACCCCGTCCCACAGCAGGCTGCTATCGGTGGGTGGATGAATATCCGTCTCGGTCACCGTGCTGTCTACCCGCACCTTGCGTCCACGCTCGACCTTCTCCGCTTGCGCACTGACCAGCAACGTCCGGTTGATCCGCTCCCAGCTTTCGGCGCGAATGCGGCCGATGCAAGCCTGAAGCACGGATTTGCGGGGCCGACAGGCCGGCTCCAGCCGCGCAAAGGCTTGAAACGACCGAGAGTCCTCCAGGCAAAAGGCCAACTCCTCGTAGCTGAGCTGGCGGCGCTGCTTGAGCAGGGCACAACGCAACACGGTCTCCACCGACAAGCCACGGCGTCCGGTCGGCTTCACCCGGTCTCGGCCCAAGTCCGCAGCCACCCCCTCCAGCACTTCGGGGTGCTCATCCAGCCAATCGGACATGAGCTTCAACTCACGGCCGAGTTCGTGCTCGGCAAACACATCGAATATACTGCGTTGTGCAATGCTTTTTTTTCGCATTGTGGCCTCCGCGGATTTTGGTTTTTCTTTTAATTTCAATTGGTTGAAACAAAGAATGCCATTTTCCGCCGGAGGTTTTATTTATTCAGTTCGCATTTTTTACAATAAGATCATTGGTTTACGTTTATGGATGGGCACTAGCTATTATCGTCGGCGCTGGTCATTCATTAATGGTTTGTTCAGTTTCGTGTTCCTGGTTGCCGGTACGGTGGCATTCTATTTCGACAATGTGACGCTACCTGGGCGCACGGGACTCGCTGAGTTTTCGGGTAAGTGGGCCCACGGGGTAGGGGTGGCTTCCTTTTTTGTTGCTGCCTATTGGACTTATCAGTCACTAAAGGAGTATCGAGTCTCTTTGCTCATACTCATGGCCCCGTTTTTAGCTGCGGCAGCAGTGTCGGCAATTTTGCTAGCCATCAAGTATGGTTAACAAGTCGTTGTAGTACGTTCCGGGCCTGCCGGCCCTACACCGGACGCCCATTTCGCTGCGCTACATGGGCGCCGCTAAACGTTGGCGTTAAAAGGTAAAGCATGAATTCACAGCAAGTCACAGCAATCGCGCTAAGGGTTATTTCGATCTGGCTGCTGATTGAGGTTGTCTTAAATTTGCCGAGTCTTTTTCTGGCTTACTCGAGCATCGAGCAGTATCAGCAGAAAGAGATGCCGCTAGTCGCTTACATCGGCCTTATTGGATCTTTCCTTCTCATCGGTATTGTTGCCGTATTTTTAATCAACAAAGCGGCGAAATCCGTTCTTTCACGCGCCCAGACGGATTCAGAAAGTTCCTTAAGTAATGATTCTCAAAAGGCGCTTTTTCAACTGGCTGGCTTGTACTTCGTTGTTGATGCAATCGTTTACCTACCGCGTTCCCTGGGGTTTATCCCAAATACAGCAGACATCTCAGTTTCCAGTTTGCTTTGGACGGTGGGGCTGGCGTTTCAGCTTGCCGTTGGGTTATGGCTTGTGACCAACTCGTCTTTTTGGCTGAACCTATTCCAGAAACTTAGGGGGCGGGCCTGATGCCTTTTAACAAGTCGCTTAAGTTCGTTCCCGGCCTGTCGGCCGTCCACCGGACGGCTTTCAGCCGCCGCTTAGCTATGCGTTAAATGCCACAATAACTTAAGTTGAAAATTTCGGGAGTACCCATGTACAAACTGCTCGCCACCATAATAATCCTCTTGTTCGCTCAGGCGGCTCATGCTGAATGGACATCTGTAAACAAAGTAGACGACTTTACAGACAAGCAGGTTCGTTACGCTGCATTTAGCGATGCCGACCATCGAATTCAATTGAGTCACGAAGGCAAGGCTGTATGGATGTTTATAACAAGAAAGAAAATTGGGACCTTTGAGGAGTTATTGTCAAATCTGGTGTATGACCATCAGGCAGCGTTCCTGCCAGATTGATCTTCCACCTGTATTCCATCCTGAAACTGCACGTTGTCCACGACCAGCTTCAGTTGGTCAAACCCCTTGATTCGCTTCCAGCGTT
>NZ_JADARC010000120.1:0-67077 GCF_016464245.1 Marinobacter sp. bablab_jr003 | reverse complement strand
GCAAAGTTGACGGGCACTGAGACTTCGGAGTAAGAAGAGAAACCCCGCGTCGCTACGCTCCGATGGGTGGCAGCCTTGCTCCGGTCCGGGTGGCAGGCTTCACGTGGAATGGGTGGCAACCTTCAGCGGTTTACGCAGTTAGCGAGAGTTACAACGCATATGAACCAGATAGAACGCTACTGCGCAGCAATCAGGTTATCCGGCTGACGTGACCATAGGCCATGAATTCTGAATATAAATGAGACTCTTTCTTCGATAAGAAATAATAGGAATAAAGACCAAGGTAAGATTCCAAAACGTTCCTGACCAAAGGTGGCAGTACTTCAGCGACGAATCAATACTTTGCGGAAGACGGCCAACTTACTGACAATGGAGAGTCATAATGTCACCCTTGCGCCCCAGCCTAACCACCTGTTTTTTATTATCTTTTATATTAACAGGCTGCCAAAGCTTCAGAGTATCAGATCTCCAGAAGCTACCACCGACAGCGGCTCTTCCAAAATCCAGCACGCCAGGAGAAGTTCAGGTCTTTTATTGGGATGGCGTGCCGGGAACGTCAACAGACGCCCTTACGTCAAATACCGCATACCCTGACAACCCCGACTCCACAGCGCTTCTCAATGAACTAAAAGGTTCGACAAATCGGGCTGACAACTACGGATCCCTCACTCGAGGTTACATCTCCCCCCCCTCAACCGGCCTTTTCACATTCTTTGTCAGCGGTGATGATGTAACAGAGTTCTGGCTTAGTTCGAATTCTGACCCTGACACCAAGGCAAAAATTGCAACTGTTCCCGGGTGGACTAATCCACTCGACTACAACAAATACAGCGCCCAGCGCTCCCCGGCAATGGAGTTGCAGGCAGGTGAGCGATACTATTTTGAAATCGTACACAAAGAGGGTGGTGGCGGTGATCATTTCAGTGTGGCCTGGGAAGGTCCCGGTATTAACCGGCAAGTAGTTTCTTCAGACAGTATTGCCAGCTATGCGGGTGAGTCAGCAACGGAGTTAACAGGGCAAGGGAATGAGGAAAGCTTCCGGCTGGGATATGCCGTAGGGTATCTGGATGGCTCTGAAGGCTTGGTATTCAATCCGGCTTTTCCACCGCTGGATAACGATCAGGACGGGCTCTACGATAACTGGGAAGTCGTTAATGGCCTGTCTCCTGCAGACCCATCAGACGCAAACTCTGACCCCGACAACGATCTTCTGCTAGCTGCAGATGAGTTCTTGATTGGCACTTCTGAAAACAATCCGGACACAGATGGAGACGGGATTCCCGACGGCGCGGAATTTGCACTGGGACTGAATCCGGTCGATGCATCCGATTCAGAGGAAGACCTTGACCGAGATGGCTTCACAAACCGGGAGGAATATCTTGCCGGCACAGACCCTGGTAATGCCACATCCATACCGGTAATCGATGAAGAGCCCGTATCAGGCATGACGTACGCCAGGGGTTTCGTTGGGCAGTACTTTACAGGAACTGGCTTCGAGCGGTTCTTGACGGCCCGCCACGACGAGAACATTCAGTTCCGGTCAAATGCGGGCTCTTTTGCGGAAGGCCAACCCAGCGACAACTTCAGCGTTCGCTGGATCGGTGAGTTTACGGCGCCCCACAGTAGTGGTGACAGAAGCTACTCTTTCAGAATGCGCACTGACGACGGTTCACGTTTATACATTGACGGTGAGCAGAGAATATCTGCATGGAGGGATCAGGGTGCTACTACCTTTACCGCCTCCATCACTCTGGAGCCGCAACAGGTGGTTCAGGTATTGATGGAATATTATGAACGTGGAGAAGCTGCTGTAGCCGAACTTTCAATCGTGGATGACTCAACAGGCGAGGCTCTGGCAATTGGTGACAACGTAAGGTCTCCGGACCTGACCGTATCTTCGATTTCAGATTCTGACGCCGACGGTATCCCGGATACGTGGGAACTCCGAAACGGTTTGTTGCCTTGGAGTGACGATGCGTCAGATGTTAAAAATGGCTCCGGGATCAGCAATATCGATGCCTTTAATTCATCACTTAGCCCCTGGACCCTGGAGCCCCTGGCTTCACCCGAAAGCCCGACGGTGGGCGATGACTCAGCCACTGCAACGCCACCCACTGAGCCCGATACCAGTTCAGTAACACTGCAATGGACCGCGCCACTGACTCGCGTAGACGGCAGCTCGATTTCCTTAAGTGAGATCCAGAGCTATGAAATTCTCTATGGAAGTTCTCCCGACACTCTTTCTGAAACGGTTACCGTTGATGGTGGCCAAACCAGTGGCAAGGTTTCGGGTCTGACTCCAGGTACCTGGTATTTTTCAATCAGAGTGATCGACACTAATGGACTGATGAGTGAAAATTCAGAGGTACTTAGCCATACGATTCAATGACCCAACTTATCAATGTTCCGACGAACTCCTGGGTCTGTTATTAATGACCCGATTCTCGGCATAGCCTGAGTATTCCACAGGAACTGACTATGTACCTGGACTTCTTCGGACTACATCGACACCCCTTCCGCATCACCCCGGAAGACGATTTCATCTATATGAGCCAGCAGCATTCGCGGGCCTATGTGTACATGTCTTCTGCCATCTGGAGTTCGGAAGGTTTTGTGGTGATCAGTGGCGAGATTGGTTCGGGCAAGACCACTCTGCTGAAGAAAACCATCCGGAACCTGGAAGGCAACCTCAAGCTGCTGAACATTTCCTACACCAACCTGGAATCCCGGGACCTGTTTGCCCTGATCCTGCGCAAGGCCGGGCTGGAAGTGAAAGACGACACCAAGGTGGCCATGCTGTTCCAGATTACCGAGTATCTGGAGAGCATGGCGCGGGAAGGCACCCCGGTGGTGCTGACCATCGATGAAGCCCAGAACCTGACCCGTGAAAACCTGGAAGATATCCGCATGCTCACCGGCATGGAGAGTATGGGCGGGCCGTCCATGCGGGTCATCCTGCTCGGCCAGCCGGAACTGAGACAGGCCATAACATCGATTCCGCAACTGGCCCAGCGGGTAAAACTGTTTTTCCACCTCGAGGGACTCACTCCGGCAGAAACCGCCGAGTATATTGATTACCGGCTACTGGTTTCCGGCCATGGCGGCAACAAACTGTTCGATGAAGAAACCGTGCGGGAGATTCACAAGATCAGCGGCGGCATTCCCAGGCTGATCAACAAACTGTGCGACGGCATGCTGATGTGCGCCTACTCAGAAGACCGGCCGTTTATTGATCCCCACGACCTGAACTCCATTCGTACCGAAATACTTGGGGAAGAACCGGTAAGAAAGAAAACCCGTCCCAATTACCGGCAGCAACCGGTAAAACCGCCGATGGAACAAGCCGCGTCACTGTCACAGAGCATTAATCCGAACACGGAGCAACATTGGGCGCAGGCCGCTAGTAGCCTGGAACGTATTGCCTCGGCACTGGAAGCGATCGACAGTCGTCTGGGAAGAATTTTTCCGGATGAACCGGCAGGAAAAGGTACGAGTTCGGGGAGCAATATCACGAACTTTACCCCTACCCGCAAATAACGGAAGAACCCGGGCCTGATCAGGCCCGGGCTATAGCACATCAGAACGTATCGCCGGGCACCCTCACCCAGCCTTCCATGATAACCCGCGCACTGCGGCTCATGATGGCCTTGGTGGCAGTCCATTCGCCGTTCACTTCTTTCGCTTCAGCTCCCACACCCAGAGTTCCGGAGGGATGGCCGAACGTCACTTCGGTACGATCACCGCCGCCGGCAGCCAGGTTCACCAGTGTTCCGGGAATCGCGGAAGCCGTTGCGATAGCGACGGCTGCGGTACCCATCATGGCGTGGTGAAGCTTGCCCATAGACAAGGCGCGAACCAGCACGTCGATATCCGCCGCATTGACCTGCTTGCCGCTGGAAGACACATAATCCGCCGGCCTGGCCACAAACGCCACCTTCGGCGTGTGTTGACGGTTAGCCGCCTCGGCAACATCCTTGATCAAGCCCATTTTCACTGCGCCATGGGCACGGATGGTCTCGAACATGGCCAGCGCTTTCGGGTCGCTGTTGATGTCATTCTGCAGCTCCGTGCCTTTATAACCGATGTCTTCCGCATTCAGGAAGATGGTCGGTATTCCGGCGTTGATCATGGTCGCTTTCAGGGTTCCGATACCCGGCACGTCCAGGTCATCCACCAGGTTGCCGGTGGGGAACATGGAACCTTCACCATCGGCCGGATCCATGAATTCGATCTTCACTTCCGCAGCCGGGAAGGTCACGCCATCCAGTTCGAAATCACCGGTCTCCTGCACTTCACCATTGGTGATGGGTACATGGGCCACGATGGTTTTCTGGATGTTGGCCTGCCAGATACGCACGGTGCAGATACCGTTTTCAGGAATCCGCTCTTTGGCAACAAACCCGCTGTTAATGGCGAAGGCGCCAACAGCTGCGGTGAGGTTGCCGCAGTTACCACTCCAGTCCACAAACGGCTTGTCGATCGCCACCTGACCGAACAGGTAATCAACATCGTGGTCCGGCTGCGTCGGCGCTGCCAGAATCACCGTTTTGCTGGTACTGGAGGTGGCGTTACCCAGACCGTCGATCTGCTTTTCGTAGGGATCGGGACTGCCGATCACCCGAAGCAGCAGCTTATCGCGGGCTTCGCCGGGCACCTGGCAGGCTTCCGGCAGGTCTTGTAGCCGGAAAAACGCGCCTTTACTGGTACCGCCACGCATGTAGGTGGCTGGAACCTTTATCTGTGGGGGGAAGCTCATGCCGCCCCCTCAGACGCCAGGAAGTTCTGGGCGAAGCGCTGCAGTACGCCGCCGGCGGAGTACACGGTGACTTCTTCCGCGGTATCCAGTCGGCAGATTACCGGTACCCGGTCTTCTTCACCGGTCTTGCGGTGGATGACCAGTTCCAGCTTCGCACCCGGGGCTGCGGCACCTTCTACGTCGTAGGTTTCGGTACCGTCCAGCTGCAGGATCTGGCGTGTGGTGCCTTCCTCGAACTGCAGGGGCATTACACCCATGCCGATCAGGTTGGTACGGTGAATGCGCTCGAAGCCTTCAGCAACGATGGCTTCCACACCCGCCAGGGCAACACCCTTGGCGGCCCAGTCACGGGAAGAACCCTGACCATAATCGGCGCCGGCGATGATGATCAGCGGCTGCTTGCGCTCCATGTAGGTTTCAATGGCTTCCCACATGCGCATGGTCTTGCCTTCCGGCTCAACACGGGCCAGGGAGCCCTGCACCACTTCGCCGTTTTCGTCCCGAACCATTTCGTTGAACAGTTTCGGGTTGGCCAGGGTGGCACGCTGGGCGGTCAGGTGATCACCACGGTGGGTGGCGTAGGAGTTAAAGTCTTCCTCCGGCAGGCCCATCTTGTGCAGGTATTCGCCAGCGGCGGAGTCCATCATGATGGCGTTGGACGGCGACAGGTGATCTGTAGTGATGTTGTCCGGCAGGATCGCCAGCGGGCGCATGCCCTTGAGCTGGCGCTCAGCCGCCATGGTGCCTTCCCAGTACGGCGGGCGGCGAATGTAGGTGGACTGAGGGCGCCACTCGTACAGCGGGCTCTTGGCCTGCTCGGCTTCATCCAGGTTGAACATCGGGATGTACACCTGCTTGAACTGCTCCGGCTTAACGAACTCGCCAACAATGCGGTCGATTTCTTCATCAGACGGCCACAGGTCTTTCAGGGTGACCGGCTTGCCGTCCTTGTCGTAGCCCAGGGCGTCCTGTTCGATGTCGAAACGCACAGTACCGGCGATGGCGTAGGCCACAACCAGTGGCGGAGACGCCAGGAACGCCTGCTTGGCGTAGGGGTGAATCCGGCCGTCGAAGTTGCGGTTACCAGACAACACCGCAGTGGAGTACAGGTCGCGGTCGATGATTTCTTTTTGGATTTTCGGATCCAGCGCACCAGACATACCGTTACAGGTGGTGCAGGCGTAGGCCACGATACCGAAGCCCAGTTTTTCCATTTCCGGCAGCAGGCCGGCTTCTTCCAGGTACAGGCGGGCAACCTTGGAGCCCGGTGCGAAGGAAGATTTCACCCAGGGCTTGCGCACCAGCCCCAGCTCGTTGGCTTTCTTGGCCAGCAGGCCGGCAGCCACCACGTTGCGGGGGTTGGAGGTGTTGGTGCAGGAAGTGATCGCCGCGATGATCACCGCGCCATCGGGCATCAGGCCCTTCTTCTCTTCTTCCAGGGCCTTGTCCAGGTTCACGGCAATGCCGCGATCGTGCAGGTCGGAAGTCGCCACACGGCGGTGCGGGTTGGACGGGCCAGCCACGTTACGCACAACGGTGGACAGATCAAATTCCAGCACACGCTCGTACTGGGCTTCGGTCATTTCAGTCGCCCACAGGCCGGTTTCTTTAGCGAACTTCTCTACCAGGTCTACCTGCTCGGGCTCACGGCCGGTCAGCTTCAGGTAGTCAATGGTCTGCTCGTCGATGTAGAACATCGCGGCGGTGGCACCGTATTCCGGAGTCATGTTGGAAATGGTGGCACGGTCGCCGATGGTCAGGCTGGAAGCGCCTTCGCCGAAGAATTCCAGGTAGGCACCAACCACGCGTTCCTTACGCAGGAACTCGGTAATGGCCAGGACGATATCGGTGGCAGTGATGCCCGGCTGGCGCTTGCCAGTCAGCTTCACACCCACGATATCCGGAAGGCGCATCATGGAAGGCTGGCCCAGCATAACGGTTTCTGCTTCCAGGCCACCCACGCCCACAGCAATAACACCCAGGGCATCAATGTGCGGGGTGTGGCTGTCGGTACCTACGCAGGTGTCCGGGAAGGCGATCGGATGGCCATCTTCGTCCGGGCGGTTCTGGATCACCGGAGACATTTTCTCCAGGTTGATCTGGTGCATGATGCCGTTACCGGCCGGAATCACATCCACGTTACGGAACGCGGTGCGGGTCCAGTTGATAAAGTGAAAACGGTCTTCGTTGCGGCGGTCTTCGATGGCACGGTTCTTTTCGAACGCGTCCGGATCAAAGCCCGGCGCTTCAACCGCCAGGGAGTGATCCACGATCAGCTGGGTGGGCACCACAGGGTTAACTTTAGACGGATCACCGCCCTTCTCCGCGATGGCATCACGCAAGCCGGCCAGGTCTACCAGGGCAGTCTGGCCCAGAATGTCGTGGCACACCACACGGGCCGGGTACCAGGGAAAGTCCAGGTCACGGCGGCGCTCAATCAGCTGTTTCAGCGAATCGGTCAGGGATTCCTTGTCACAACGACGCACCAACTGCTCGGCGAGGATCTTGGAGGTGTACGGCAGCTTGGCATAGGAGCCCGGCTGAATGGCCTCTACCGCCTGGCGGGTGTCGTAGTATTCCAGGTCGGTGCCTGGAAGGGCTTTTCTGAATTCGGTATTCATGGTTTAAAACCTCTTAAGAACGCTCGCCAATCGGCAACCAATCCTGGTGCTCAGGGCCAGTGTATTCGGCGCTCGGGCGGATGATGCGGTTGTTGGCGCGTTGCTCTTTTACGTGGGCAGTCCAGCCGGAAACCCGGGACATCACGAAGATCGGGGTGAACAGCTCGGTCGGGATGCCCATGAAGTGATAGGCAGATGCGTGGAAGAAGTCGGCGTTACAGAACAGCTTCTTCTCGCGCCACATAACTTCTTCGCAGCGAACGGAAACCGGGTACAGCACGGTGTCGTCCACTTCCTTGGCCAGCTTCTCTGACCACTTCTTGATAATGGCGTTGCGCGGGTCGGATTCGCTGTAGATGGCGTGTCCGAAGCCCATGATTTTCTCTTTGCGCTCCAGCATGCCCATCAGGCCGGCTTCGGCTTCTTCGGGAGTCTGGAACTTCTGGATCAGCTCCATGGCCGCTTCGTTAGCACCGCCGTGCAGCGGGCCACGCAGGGAGCCGATGGCGCCGGTTACGCAGCTGTGGATGTCAGACAGCGTGGAGGCACATACGCGCGCGGTGAAGGTAGACGCGTTGAATTCGTGCTCGGCGTACAGAATCAGGGAAACGTTCATCACCTGCTCGTGCAGCTCGCTCGGCTTCTTGCCGTGCAGCAGCTCCAGGAACACGCCGCCGATGGAATCACTTTCTGTGTTGGCGGTGTCGATACGCACGCCTTCGTGGGCGAAGCGGTACCAGTAAGTGATGATGGCCGGGAACACCGCCAGCATACGGTCGATCTTGTCGTCCTGCTCGCTGAAGTCCTGCTCGGTTTCCAGGTTACCCAGCATGGAGCAACCGGTTCGCATGACGTCCATCGGGTGGGCGTCTTTGGGGATCTGCTCCAGCACCAGTTTCAGGGCATCCGGCAGGGTGCGCAGGCTCTTGAGCTTGCCTTTGTAGGCATCCAGCTCGGCCTGGTTCGGCAGCTTGCCACGCAGCAGCAGGTAGGCCACTTCTTCGAACTGGGCGTTGTCAGCCAGGTCGGTGATGTCATAGCCGCGGTAGGTCAGGCCGGTACCGGTTTTGCCAACGGTACACAGGGCGGTTTCGCCAGCCACCTGGCCGCGAAGGCCTGCTCCACCTAGTTTCTTTGCTTCAGCCATGTTGGTCTCCCGTAGTTTCTGTTTTGTTCGTTTTAATTAAATCAAGCGATGTCCGGAGTTCTACAGGGGTCTGACAGGGGGCCTGACCCCGAGTTCGACAGGGGTCTGACCCCGAACGGGGTCAGACCCCCTTACTCCACTTACTCCCAGTCCCCTTACTCCAACATTTCCCTGGTTATCAGTCTTTCTTCTGGGCAAACAGCTGGTCCAGCTTCTGCTCGAAATCGTGGTAGTTCAGGAAATCGTACAGCTCCATACGGGTCTGCATCAGGTCCACCACGTCTTTCTGGTCGCCCTTCTCGAGGATGTTCTGGTACACCGTCAGCGCGGCCTTGTTCATGGCGCGGAAGGCGCTCAGCGGGTACAGAACCATGGCGGCGCCGGCTTCGGCCAGTTCAGACTTGTTGTACAGCGGCGTGGCACCGAACTCAGTGATGTTAGCCAGGATCGGCGCATCAATGGCTTCGGCGAACGCTTTGTAGTCGCTCAGCTCGTGTACTGCTTCGGCGAAGATACCGTCTGCACCGGCTTCAATGCACGCTTTGGCGCGGTCGATAGCAGCTTCCAGGCCTTCTTTCTGGAAGGCATCGGTACGGGCCATGATGAAGAAATCTTTGTCTTCCCGGGCATCGGCCGCAGCCTTGATGCGGTCGACCATTTCCTCTTTGGAAACGATTTCCTTGTTCGGGCGGTGGCCACAGCGTTTCTGGGCAACCTGGTCTTCGATATGAACCGCAGCAGCACCGGCGCGTTCCATTTCACGGATGGTACGGCCGATGTTGAAGGCTCCGCCCCAACCGGTGTCGATATCCACCAGCAGCGGTACGTCTGTGGCGGCCGTAATGCGGCGCACATCTTCCACCACATCGTTCATGGTGGTCATGCCCAGGTCCGGCAGGCCGTAGGAGGCGTTAGCCACACCACCACCGGAAAGGTAAATGGCCTGGTGCCCTACCCGCTCTGCCATCATGGCGGCGTAGGCATTGATAGTACCAACAATTTGCAGCGGCTGGTTTTCTTTCAGGGCCTTGCGGAAACGGGCACCGGGGGAGAGTTTGTTAGCCATGTCATTTACCTCTTTGTTCAGATAGTTAGAACGCCTTCTTGAATCTTTTTCTCAATATTCTTGCGGGCGGCGTTGATGTGTCTTTTCATCAGGAATTCGGCGAGTTCTCCATCGCGCTGGGCAATGGCCTCGACGATACGGCGGTGTTCACCCAGCGCCAGATGGGGGCGCCCGGCCGAGGTGCTTAACCGGTAACGGTACATCCGCACCATGTAGTAAAGATCGCCCAGAAGCATCTGGGCCAGTTTGGTATTGCGACTGCCGGTGGCAATCCGGTGGTGGAAATCGTAGTCGCCCTCAGCCTGGTAGTAAGCCTGGCCCTGAGCTTCCTCAATCATTTTTTCGTGACTATCGAGCGTGGCCAGGAGATCACGGATTTCTTCATCGGGCATGCGTTCAGCTGCCTGCCGGGCTGCCAGCCCCTCCATGACTTCACGAATTCGGTACAACTCAAGAAGTTCTGCGGCACTAACGGACACCACCTTCACACCAGCGTGAGGGCGCCTGACCAGCAATCCACGAGATTCAAGGCGGCCCAACGCTTCACGCAGCGGGCCTCGGGTAAGGTTAAAGCGGGAACAGAGCTCGACTTCGCCGATTTTTTCGCCCGGCGCCAGATCGCCCTTCACAATAGCCGTTTGCAGACAATCAAAGGCCTCATCGGCGCGGGTTTGGGTTTGCAACTGTGCCTGAATCATGCTTTGTTAACAATCCAGAGGTTATTTAGCGTGAAGCTACGCCTACCTCTCACGATTGTCAACAATTCGACCTACACCTTAAGTATGATTGTTTACAGGCCGGACTGACCTTGCCAGCGCAACACCAGTTTGTGAACACGTCGCCCCCAGAATGAATCCGGCGCCGCGCTCCAGGCTCGCCGATGCAGGATTGCCAAAGCCTCTGCGTCTTCCAGCATCAGCGACAGCCTGCCCTGGTCCATGCCCTGATAGCCTCGAGCGATACACGCCTCAAGCTCGTCGGCAATGACGCTTCTCTTCAAACCCCAGGCCTGCTTCCGGGCCAGATGACAGTGGAGCTTGTTGACAACAGGCGACAGCACCGCTTGCTCAATCGGCGCAAGCGGCGATTCCTCCGGGGGGTCATCACGGAACCGACGGGCATCATCCAGTATCGGTATGGCCGCCTGCTCCTCCGGTGTTAACAAAAACCCATTCCGCGCCAGGGCTTCACCACTTTGCAACCGGCTAAGCCACACTGTCGTTGGTGCCGCAAGCAACAGCGGTATCGAAACCGGTAATGACCAGAAGAAAAACATAGGGTCCAGGGTCCAGGCAAAGGCCGACCAGGCGCCACCAATTAACAGCCCCGGCAGATGGCGCACACTGGCCTCGCGCCAACTGGTCTCCTCGGTGCGGTTCTGCCCTGCCCAGCTCAGCCTGACGTTAAACAGGGCGGAGATCACGGCGTGGCTGTGCGCCAGCATTCGGATGGGAGCCAGCAGTACCGACACAACAATTTCCAGCAGCACGCTGACCAACAGCCTGGCAAAACCACCAAATCCGCGCATCGCCCGATGCACAGCGACATCGGCGATGGCCAGAAACTTGGGCAGAAAAAGGAGCGCCATGGTGCTCGCCACCAGCGTAATCGCCCATGCAGGGCGCCACTCCGGCCATAGAGGAAAGGGGCTCTCACGGCCATCCGGAAAATAATCAATCGGTGCGATGGTAAGCTGAACCGCGGCAATGGTGGTTAACACCAGAAACAGCAGCCACAACGGCGATGCGGCGTAGGCCATAATGCCATTGAGGAAGGCAAATCGATGGGCAAGGCGCAACCTCGGAGCAAACAGCATGAGCGCCGCATGTTGCAGGTTCCCCTTGGACCAGCGCTGGTCGCGGGCAAGTTCATCATCCAGGGTGGGCGGAGATTCCTCATAGCTGGCGGCCAGTGTCGGCTCCAGCCACACTTCGTACCCTGCCCGCCCCAGAAACGCAGCTTCCACAAAATCGTGGCTCATAATCGGGCCACGCCAGATTCCCACTCCCTTGAGTTTTGGCAGGCCGCAATGGGCCATGAAAGGGGCAATTCGGATAATGGCGTTATGCCCCCAGAAGGCCGCATCCCCCATCTGTATGGCCGCCAACCCGGTGGCAAACAGAGGCGAATAAAGCCGGCTGGCAAACTGCTGAATACGGGCGAACGCGGAACGGCCATTGATAATCGTCGGTGCTGTTTGCAGGATGCCAACCTGGGGCTCCCGGTTCATCACCTGGACCATGGTTCGGATGGTTTCCCCGGCAAGCAGACTGTCGGCATCAAGCACCACCATATACTGATACTGGCTGCCCCAACGCCGCAGAAAATCAGCGACATTACCGCTCTTGAAATTCAGATTAACCCGGCGCCTGCGGTAAAACAGTCGGCCGTGGGCGCCAAGCTCCTCTACCAACCGCCGCCAGATTTGCTGTTCTTCCAGCCAGACGTTCGGGTTCTGGCTATCGGAGAGAATAAAGAAATCAAAATCATCCAGGCGGCCGGATCGCTCCAGGTCGAGATAGATGGCTTTAAGTCCCTTCAGGGTCCAGGCCACAGGTTCGTGGTAGAGCGGCATGACAATCGCTGTTTTCGACAGCTCCGTTGCCTCCAGCTCCGCCGGCGGATGGCGTTTAAGCAGAGACTTCCGATCACCACCCGTAAGCCGGAGCAAAAACCCGTACACCGCAATCCAGAACCCGAATGCAATCCACAGATAAAGCAGGGCAAAAACACCCACAATCAGCCATTCGACGAGATTGCCGCCGTGATACGGCAACACCTGAAGCAGAAACCAGGACGCCAGTACCGTCTGGCCTGCCACCAGCAGCGTCAGTATCAGCCGCCGGATCGACGCCCGCAAACGCCAGGGAGGGGAAGGAGCTGGCGAATCAGTCATCGGAGAAGTACCCGATGCTGCCCCGCTGTACCGGCGGTGCCACAGGCGGAATGTCTACGGTTGGCACCGGATAGTAATCAGGGATTCGCGATATGAGCATTTCAAACGCAACCCGTTGATCGTCACCCGCGTGCTCATTGAACAGTAACGCCAATGCGTTATCAAAGGCACCGCTATCCGCCCCGGCACCACTCATTTCAAGGTACGCCAGAAGCCGGCCAAGCAGTTGGTAAGAGGTCAATGCGTCCATACACACCTCCCTTGATCAGGGTTCTGCCCGTAAACCGGTACCCGGCGGCAAGGCATAGCTCCAGGTTTCCGTGGCCACCTCATCATCTGCCATCAGAAAGCCACGTAGCTGCAGAGTGCGATCCGGGGCTGGCCGGGCCAGTATGGACAAGCGCCAGAGGTTCTCTGGCTCCACCCGTTCGACGAAGTGTTCCAGAACCTCTACGCCCTCACCGCCAGTCACCTTGCTGACCACCGGAGCATCGGGCCCAAGCTCGGCCAACGATCCACCGGCAAAATCGACCAGAATTCGATAGGCGCCGGCCTGATCACCGCCGCCAATACGATCGCCAGCGCCAACAAAGGTGTTTACTACCCTAGCTCCAGGATGTGGTGCCACGTCGGGACCACCAAAACGGATGGAGTATTCCAGTTCCCGCGTGGTGCCAGCCGCCACCTGGCCGTCCGGGCTCCAGAAGGCAACGATGTTGTCATTGGTTTCATCATTGGTGGGGATTTCAACCAGTACCACATTGCCTTTTCCCCAGTCTTCCTCAGTACTTACCCAGGCACTGGGGCGCCGCTCATAGCGGGCTTCAAGGTCTTCGTAATGGCGAAATTCCCGGTCACGCTGGACCAGGCCAAAGCCACCAACACGTTTGACCTGATGAAAACTCGTAGCCAACCGCTCCGGGTTCATCAAAGGTCGCCACAGCCATTCTCCGGTGGCATCGTCGTGAATAAGCAGGCCATCGGAGTCGTGAACCTGGGGCCGCCACTCCCCCAGCGGTCTGGGCGTGTGTTCACCGTAGTAGAACATGGACGTCAGCGGCGCAAGGCCCAGCAATTCAATGGCATCCCGAAAGAACAGCCGGGCTTTCACGTCTACCCTTGTCGGTTCGCCCGGGTAGACCGTGAACTGATAACCACCGGTGAGACTGGGCCCATCGAGCAGCGCATAGACACGGATGTGGTCGCTGTTTTTGGCCGGGCGCTCCAACCAGAATTCCGTGAAGTCGGGGAACTCCTCCCCGGACGGCAAGCCCGTATCCACGGCAATACCCCGTGCCGAGAGACCAAATGCCGTATCTTTGCTCACCCCCCGGAAATAGCTCGCGCCAGCAAAGACAAGAAACTGGTTGGCAACATCCTTCCCGTCAAAGGGAAACGTCAGCTTGAGTCCAGCATATCCGAGATCCGCCGGAACACGTTTCCGCAACTCCGGGTCTTCCACATTGAAAAGGCCTTTATCAAACGCCTGGGAATGGACGCCTTCACTGTCCACAACATTGATACTGACCGGCCGGGTATAGAACTTTCCTGCCGGAATCAGCATCACCTGGAACCGGGACGATGCTTCTCGCCAAAGGCTTTTGCTCGGGTCAAACCGGATGGACTGATAATCGTCGTAGCTCAGATCCGCCATGAAGTCGGGAATGCGGGCAGGCGCCTCGTATGCCGAGCCTGCTTTCGACTTTGCTTTATCAACAACGTCCTGAAACTGGAATGCCTGAGCATGAAGGGGAAACAACGAGAACAATCCCAGAACCACCAGCCATACTTTCCCTGCGTGCATTGTTCCATCCTCGGTTCGCGGTTTGTCCTTTCAATGTAGCACCGCACCCGAGGGCTGCGACAAGTGACAAGTTGGTAAGCGAATCGAAAGGCTAGATCTGCATGCTCATGGTAAAGCGAACGTCTGGACGGTCGGGGATCGCAATGGCTTCCGTGGTGGTTGTCAGCACCCGGCCAAGGCTGACATCGGCGCTGAATTGCTGAGCGGTTACCCCCCAGGAAACCTCGCCCGAGGTGACATGGCCGGCCTGATGTTGCTGGAATGATTCATCTGGAACCCAGCCCCGGAGTACGGAAAGGCGAACACTGGACGAAACCCGGGGAAAGAACGGAAGGCCAAACTCCGGGCTGCTGCTGCCCAGGCGCAACCAGCCACCCTCTGCCACACTCAGTGACTGACCGTTGAAACCTGCCGTAAGACCGGCTCCGGCTACCCGAAGATGCTGCGAACCGGGTATATCCTCAGACGCCAGCTGGTACTGCCCGTCCACGTCCCAGTGCCAGGCAAGCAGCTCGCGATCCAGCGATGCCGTGAACACCATGCGCCCGAATTGTTCCTCGCGCTGGTTGCCTTCTGAGCCCGACGAGTTAGCCACTTCGGCTTCAATGCCTGTGACTGCCCGCAAACCGGTGTTCAGACTAAAGCCCCCGTACAGACTGTGGTGTCCATTGGCCTCCAGCCCCAGGCTGGAAATCTGATAGCTGGAGCGGTGCACCTCGTCGCTGCGACGCGTCCAGTATTGGTCCACAGAGGCGTAGTTGGCACGGCCAAGAAACTGATATCCATAGGAGGAGAACAGCGCACGGCGCCCTGTCACGATCAGGTTTCGGGTGCGGCCTTCCTTCTGAAAGCGAGCGCCATCTGCCCGGGACACCTCCTCATAGGCCGTGTTCCTGAGCTCCACATCCAGATGATTGCCCGCCAGCGGCAGACCATAACTGAACCCCAGCACCCGGCGCTCATTACCTACCCGGTAGGTTTTGGCGTCGCTGTATCGAACATCTGCCCGATGATTCGCCCAGAACAGGCCCTTCAACCCCAGGTTCAGGGCACCATCCCGGTGTTCGGCATCACGGTTGGTCCGCCCGGAGAACTGCATTCTGGAGCGCAGCCAGTGCTCCCGGGTCGCCTGCAAGGCATTCTGGGGCAGAAGGGCTTCCCGGGTGGTTTGGCTGGCATTGCCGGCGAGCGTCGACTCAGAGGCTGCCGCCGGCGGACAGTACGCGCCCGCCACGCACAAAAACAGTGCGGACAAGAGCTTCCAGCGGCCAGACGGTTTGGAGATCAGTTGCGGCACCTTGCGAAATCCGGGCAAATGTCAAAATCATGTAAATCCGTTAATGCGGTGCCACTTTAAAAGAATCCGGGTTATTGAACCACCCTGATCATCATAACTTTACAAATTTAATGTTTCGCTAAATCATGTCGTTAAATGCGCTATTGAAACGATTTTCTAGAGATATCAAGCGCTCTTCTTACATCGGAAACAGTCCACAGAATTACCGGAAATCAACACTCGGAAACGAAACCCTCCAACTCGCCATACAACTTGGTTACACTTGGCACGCTTTGTGGGTTACTAAAGCAAATCACCAGATTCCAGATTAAGGACGAACATCATGATCAAAAAGTGCCTCTTCCCGGTTGCCGGATACGGCACCCGTTTCCTTCCGGCCACCAAGGCCATGCCCAAGGAAATTCTGCCGATCGTTAACAAGCCTCTGGTGCAGTACGGGGTGGAGGAAGCCGCCGATGCTGGCATTCATGAGTTCGGCTTTGTCACTGGCCGCGGCAAACGCGCCATCGAGGATCATTTTGATATCAGTTACGAGCTGGAGCACCAGATTGCCGGTACCGGCAAGGAAGGCCTGCTTACCTCCATCCGGGATCTGATCAACAACAACTCTTTTGCCTTTACCCGTCAGAATGAAATGAAGGGGCTGGGCCACGCCATCCTGACTGGCCGCAACCTGGTGGGCGACAACCCGTTTGCGGTCGTGCTGGCAGATGACTTCTGCGTGGGCCCGGAAGATGGTGACGGCGTTCTGACCCAGATGGTCAAGCTGTATAACCAGTTCCGCTGCTCCATTGTGGCCATTGAAGAAGTACCGGAAGACGAAACCCATAAATACGGTGTGATTGCGGGCGAATCCATGAAGGATGGTCTCTACCGCATTACCGACATGGTGGAGAAACCGGCACCGGAAGACGCGCCCAGCAACCTGGCTATTATCGGCCGCTACATTCTTACCCCGGACATTTTCGACATTATCGAGCGCACACCGCCGGGCAAGAATGGTGAGGTTCAGATTACCGATGCCCTGCTGGAGCAGGCGAAGAATGGCTGTGTGCTGGCGTACCAGTTCAAGGGCCAGCGTTTTGACTGCGGCAGCATTGATGGCTTTGTAGAGGCCACCAACTACGTTTACGAGAACATCTACAAGAAAGAGAACTAAAAGCGGAATCCGGGGCGCCTAGCGCCCCAGCAACTGCAGAACCATGCGCCGGTTATCGTCTGTTGTCTTGCGGAACCGGCGCAGCAGTTCCGCCTCGCCGTCTGTCAGCTGAACCCGGCCGATTTCCTGCTCCAGCTCCTGCAGCGCTACCGAAAGATCATCACTGTTACTGAAGGCCAGGCCTGGCAGCTCCAGCTGGTCACCGTCTCCGGCCTCTTCCATATCGAGCAGCTGTTCAAGGGGCGTCTCGGTCCTGAGACACAGATCCAGCAATTCGGTAACCCCGGGAAAGCCCCGCTGGCGGCCATCTTCCGCCTCCCAGCTGCGCACCCGCGCCTCGTCTACACCGCAGATTTCAGCAATATCGGCCAAAGACAGCTGCCCCTGCTCCCTTACATGCCGCAGGCGCCTGTTGAACGATTGCAGGTAGCGCATGTCTCAATGCCCCTGAAAATTTGAGAAAAAGTGAATCAATTTGAAAATGTAGCGTACCTACAGCTTTGTGCACAATGTTCCTATACTGAAATCACAACAAACATACACGCAGGTAGCCCATGGCCAGGAACGCACTGGACACCGACATCGCATGGCAGCTGATACTCGACGCCGCCAACCGCAGCAACATCACCTTGCCGGCGCCGGGCTCTGATCAACCCGCCCTGAAAATCAACGGCAAAAGCTGGGAGCTGGTACAACCCGCCAGCGAACAGGTGCACAGTCTGTTTTCTTTATTCATGCCCCTGTGCCGGCCGCTGAAAGACGCCAACAGCATCCGGGTAATTGGCCAGTTAGGCCAGAGCCTGGATGGCCGCATCGCCACCGTGACCGGCTGTTCCCGGTTTATCAATGGCGACGACGGCATTACCCACCTACACCGAATTCGAGCCCTGTGTGATGCGGTCGTGGTGGGCGCAGGTACTGCAAGCACAGACAACCCCCGGCTGACCGTTCGCCGCGCACCCGGCCGGAACCCGGTACGGGTGGTGATCGACCGCCACGAACGGGTACCGGCAAGCCATCACCTGTTTACCGACAAAGCGGCCCCCACCCTGCACCTGGTTGCCGGGCACTATCAGCCGGGCCAGCAGCGCATAGAGCCCGGTGCCGTCACCCGGGTGCCCTGCTTGGGCAGCAGCAGCGACACGCAACCGGTCGACCCCAAGCATATTCTCGAGGTGTTACAGGACCTTGGCTTGCGCAAGATTTTTATCGAAGGCGGCGGCGTGACTGTGTCGTCGTTTCTCCGGGCCGGCCTGCTGGACCGGTTGCATGTGATGGTGGCCCCGATGATTATCGGCAGTGGCCGCCCGGCATTTTCCCTGCCAGAGATTGACCAGCTTGATGAGGCCCTGCGACCGGAAGCTCAGCTGGTAAACCTGGGGAGCGATATGTTGTTTGACTTGTCTTTCTACCCGGACCGCAGCTGATCAACGCCCGGAAACCAGCACCAGGGCCCCGGGCAGGCTGGCCAGAAACACCATAGCGCCATAACCCACACTCAGGGCCACACCCTGCTCCGCAGGCAGGCCGGCCAGCGGCCAGAGCAAAGCAGCGGCGCCCTCGCGAACGCCCCAACCGGAAATAGTGATAGGCACCGCCATCGCCAGCAAAAGCAACACACAGAGCCCGGCCAGCATCCAGGGGGACACGCCCTGCCCCAAGACATCCATATCCGCTGCCAGAAGCAGGAAGACCGCCAGGTAAGTACCCAGCACCAGCAGGGAGGTCAGGCACTGCAAGCAGGCATTGCGCCAACCATAGAAAACCTTCCGGAGATCAGCACCCAGGTTTCGCAAATAACTCCGTAGCCTGCTTCCATTTTTCCGGCGAAGCATGAAGGAGGCACCCACACCCGCCAACACCAGAGCCACCATGCCTGCTCCAGCGCTGAGTGACGTTCCAGCGTAAGCAGCCTGAAGTTCAAACCGGCCACTCAGCCACAGCGCCGCCATCGCCAGCACTGCCACCGGCAACAGCACCAACTGGCCAGACAAGCGCTCCAGCATCACAGCATGGATAATGGCCCTGGTGGCGTTGGCAGATAGCGGCTCACCCACCGGGGCGCGGGCGTGCCGCCAGGCACGGTTCACATCCCCCATAACGCCGCCCGGCAAAACCTGGTTCAGGAAGCCGGCGAGATAGTATTCACGGATTGCCACCGGATAGCTCAGGGAAACCCCGAGCCGGCGGGCGGTGAACCACCAACGCCAGGCCGACAACGCCACCTGTGCCACCGATACCGCCAGCATCAGGGTGATAAACGGCACCGAAAGTCTCGCCAGGGACGCTCGCAACCCTCCGGTATCCAATAGCGACAACACCAGCCCGAGCAAGGCCACCGTAACCAGCCATCGAAGGATCAGGCGGGTGGCCATGCCAGCAAGTCCTCGTGTTGAACGGAAATTCGCAGCTCGCCGGCAGCCAGTTGCTGTTTGCGGGCATGGAGCCAGCGGTTGATTTCTGCCCCTGCCGAAGGCTGTTGTTCGCTCGCTGCCCGGGCCCAGCCCGTCATTAACAAAAGCGCCAGCTCCTGCTCGCCCGAATCCAGCTGCCAGGGGCTGGGCGCTACAGACACCTGGTAGCCAGTGGCCACCAGCAAGGCCCGCAGCCGGCGGGTGGCATCTGGCCCCAGTGCGGCACCGGTGCCCTTCTCGCCATGTTGATGCTGGTTGACCAGCGCCCGGAGCCTGTCGTCTGACGGGTGTTCAGGTGAAAGCTCAAAGCGCCCACTGTAGCTGAGCACAACATGAACAGCCGCATTGCGGGCAACCACGGCACTTACCAAAGCCTGCAACCATTCGTCACTGACCAGGTCAATCAATGCCGAAGCACAGACCAGGTCAGCATCTGCCGGCAGCTCATCCTGCATATTGCCTGCCGACAGGCTTTCTGTCCTTAAGCTTACCGATACGCCGGTACCCTGAACCCGCTCCGCCGCGGTGCCGGCCAGGCTGCCGTCGGGCTCGATAAGGGTCCAGTTCTGCGGCCCGGGCAGGCGGGGCGCAAGGTACACAGGGTTCGACCCCCGGCCAGTACCAACATCCACCAGTTGAAGGGGCCTGACGGTGTCCCGGGTGCGCTGATAACGATACTGGCGAACCTGTAGCCAGGCCGCCAGCTGGTCTGTGAGTTTCGGGTTTCTTGCCCTGTGATCCGCCGGCTCCCTGGCCCGCAGCCAGTGATCATCAAAGCGAGCAGGATCTGCATTTTGTTCGCTCTCAAGGCCAGCCAGGAAGTCCCCGGCGGTGTCTCGCCAGCGCCGTATCCTTGCCCGGCTTTCACGGGCTCCGGCTCTCAGGCGCGCCAGTTCGTCGGGGTTCTCAAGCAACCTCGCCAGAGCCTGCCCAAGTGCAGCAATGTCACCCGCCGGATACAGCTGCACACCCGAACGGGCACCGGTTTCCCTCAGTGCGCCACCATCGGAGCTGAGCACTGGCAGGCCGCAGGCCAGGGCCTCATCCACCACCATGCCATAACCTTCATACTCCGAGGGCAGCACAAACAGGTCTGCCTGCTGATAGGCATTCCACAGCCCGGTTTCCGAGACCTCACCGGTCAGTCGAATACAACCGGCCAACCCTGATGCATGTACCTGCGCCTTCACCTCCGCCGAATACATCGAATCTCTCTGATCGCTGCCAAGCAGGGTACAAAACCAGGCATCCGTTGCCTGCTCAGCCAGCGCCAGCACCAACTGGTGTTGGGCCTTGCGAAGGGACAAATGCCCCACACACAGGATCTGCACAGGATCTGATGGATCTCGGGCTGGCTCTGAGCATGTCGACAGAGCAAAGAATTCGTCATCAACGGCAGGCAAAGCTGCAGTAACCGAGGCGACCGGCACCCCATAATGAGCCAGCCTGCGGGCCGTGTAATAGCTGGTGGTGAACACCTTGCAAACACAAGCGAGAGCCCGGGTTTCGGCATCCTTAAGCCAGGCTTGTTCGGCGGCTGACAGCCCGCTTTCGTCTGCCAATGGGTGATGTACCAGCGCCATCAGCTTCAAACGCTTCCGGTGGCGCTCCAGCACCTCGGGCATTCCACCCATCGCCAAGCCGTCCAGAACAACGGATGCGCCCTCTGGCAACGCTTTCAAATAGCGGTCCATGGCATTGATGGCTGTGCCATCCGGCCGGGGGAACTCGCCCTCCAGCCCATCAAGGTGAACCTTCAATCCTGCGTCTGCCAGGGCCTCAGCAAGTTTGCGTACATACCGGTAGCCCCCGGTGTTCTGTTGAGGGTCTCCGGGCACCACAAACCAGAGTTCAGATACCGGCATGGTAGCTGGCCCAGGCAATATGGGATTCGCCCAGGGTTACTTTCAGGCTGACCACACCCTTACCGTCTTCGCCCAACCGGCCGGCATGGATGGCTGCGGCCATGCGATCAAACACCACCTTGGCCATGAACTCGGTGGTGGTGTTGCGTCCGGCAAGTTCGGGCAAGTCGTCCAGGTTCTTCATGTTAAATTCAGAAAGCACTTCTTTGAGCAGTTCCGAAGCCTGGCCGATGTCGACAATCAGATCATTGCTGTCGAGCACATGGCGCTCGAAGGTGACGTCTACCACATAGGTGGCACCGTGCAGCCCCTGGGCCGGGCCGAAAATATCTCCGTTAAAGCTGTGGGCGATCATCATGTGATCGCGAACGGTCAAACTGAACATCGGATTTTCCTTCTAGTAAACAATGCGATGACAAAGTGCATCGGCACCGGGCTTGAGTATATCGGCCGCCACCTTTGGAAGTGCTTCAAAACGCGACTCGCCGCTGATCAGAACATCCAGATCCGGGGCAGCCAATAACTCGAGGGCCAGCGCCAGCCGCCGGCGATGATCCCAGCGTGGGCGCCGTTCCGGCGGCAGCTGGCCAACCTGGCTGGATTTCAGCATCAGGCGCCCGGGATGGAAGGCCTGCCCCAAGGGTACCTGAACGGGCTGGTCTCCATACCAGCTGAGTTCAATTACCCGTGCCTCAGCCCCGGCCAGGGCCAATGCCGTCGCCAACCCCGCGGGTTCGCCGGACGCGTGGATCACAAGGTCACAATCGGCAATATCCGGTTCAGTGGAGAAAGCAAAGCCCAGCCGTTCGGCCACTGCCTGCCGTTGCCCGTTCGGGTCGATGGCCAGCAGTTCCACACCGGGAATCCGGCTAACCAACCATGCCACCAGCAGCCCCACCACACCCAGGCCAACCACCGCAATGCGATCCCCGACCGCCGGCTGGGCATCCCAAACGCCGTTGACTGCTGTTTCCATATTGGCGGCCAGTATCGCCCTGGCCGGCGGCACTGCGGCAGGCAGCGGAATAACGGCCTCGGCCGGCACAGAATAACGCCGCTGGTGCGGGTAAAGGCAGAACACCTTTTGGCCTTGCAAATCGGCTGGCCCGTTCAGCACCTCGCCAACACTGGCGTAGCCATACTTCACCGGCCCGGGAAAATCCCCTTCCTGAAACGGCGCCCGCATACGCTGGTGCTCGGTGACCGGCACCCGCTGGTTGTACACCAGAGATTCAGTCCCCCGGCTGATCGCCGAATAAAGGGCCTGAACCACCACCTGCCCGGAGCCTGGTTGAGAGCGCTCCGGCTCCGGAGCCGGCCGGAGTTCCGATGCCTGAAACCCGGTTATCCAGAAGGCTTCGTTCTTATTTAGTTGCATGAAGAGTCCATTTTCTGATTGGCTGCGTACGCAAAAACAGTATCCCCAAACTATAGTTACAAAACGGGGCCTTGCTCACGCCACTTACAGGCTATACGGACGCAACGGTGTATGGATTCCATCAGCACCACAACCACGCCCACATCCACCACAGCGAGAGACCTCGTTGCTGGGGGCTTTACGCTTTTCGTTTTGGCGTTAACCCTGCGACTGGCATTCAGCCTGCCCGCCGGCTTTCTTGCTCTCAGTGCTGTGCTGTATGCAGTCCAGGGCGCACTGATTCTTCGTTACTGGCCGGGGCGAAAGCCTTTTGGGTGGGCCAATCGGGCTACCCTCGCCCGTTCGGTTATTGTACTGGCACTGATCGCCTGGGCACCCTATCTCGGCGGGCAGCCGGCCCCGGCACTCTGGACCTATGCACTGCTCAGCCTGGGAGCCCTGATTCTGGATGGCGTGGATGGCAAAGTCGCCCGCGCCACTGGCAGCCACAGCGAATTCGGTGCCCGTTTTGATATGGAGCTCGACGCCTTGTTTATCCTCGGGCTGTGCCTTGCCGTACTGGCACTCGATAAAGCCGGCACCTGGGTGTTGGCCCTCGGCCTCATGCGTTATACCTTTATCGCCGCCAGCCTTGGCTTTGCCTGGCTCAACGCCAACCTGCCAGACAGTTTTCGCCGCAAAACGGTTTGTGTCTGGCAGGTGGTTACCCTGATGGTCGCAGTTATTCCCATCATTCCACCGGCTTTTGCCAGCCTCACCCTCGGGCTTGCGCTTGTACTGCTTGCCTGGTCGTTTTTTGTGGACGTGCGCTGGCTCTATCAACGGAGACACAACCATGACTCTGCCAAACCTTAAAGCAATCACCGCCTCTGCCCTTCTGCTCCTGCCGCTGGCCCTGCAAGCGGAGCCCGCTAAATTTGTCGTGGATGAAGAGCATTTCTCCATGAGTTTCGAGATCATGCACGTGGGCTATGCCCCGGTTATGGGCATGTTCCGGGACGTTGAAGGAGAGTTTGAATACGACGAGGAAACCGGAGAGCTCAGCTCAGGCAAAATGATGTTCAAAGCTGCCAGCGTGTTCACCAACCACGAAAAACGTGATGACCACGTGCGTAACAAGGACTTCCTGAACGCCGGAGCTCATCCCGACATCACCTTTGTGGTCACCGGCTTTGAAAAAACCGGGGACAACACCGGCACCGTAACCGGCGACCTCACCCTTCTGGGCCAGACCCACCCCGTGGATATAGACATCACCCTGAACAAAGCGGCGGAGTACCCCTTCGGCCATGAGGAGTACACGCTGGGCATCAGCGCCGAAACCGTCATCAAGCGCAGCGACTGGGGTATGACCTACGGCGTCGACAACGGCATGGTGGGCGATGAAGTAACGCTGCGGTTCGGTTTTGAAGCTATTAAAGAGGGCGGCTGGTTCTGATCATTGTGCGAATTGCTACCCCTCGGTTTTCGCTGCTTTATTTTTTAGTACCCTAACGATAGATTGATCAACCTTTCCCATACAGCTGGCCTGGTTCGATCATGTCTGACGCCCACAAATCCGATCTGCTGCTTGTTGTCGTTACCCTGTTCGCAGCATTCGGCTGGATGTTCTCCAAAGAAGCGGTGCTGATGATGCCACCGTTAATGTTCATGGCAGCCCGGTTTCTGATTGCAGGCAGTGTGCTGGCCCTGATCGCCCTGCCGTCACTCGTGCGACTGAGCGCAGACCAGCTTGGCCGCGCCGTTGGCGTGGGCGCCGTGTTCGGCATCGCGATGACTTGCTGGATTATGGGCCTGTTCCACGCCGAGAGCATGGGCGAAGGTGCCTTTCTGACCAGCCTGGGTGTGGTGATTGTGCCGGTACTGGCGCGACTGGTATTCGGCGAACCACAACCCATCAGCACCTGGCTGGCCATCCCCATCGCCGTCTCCGGCCTGGCATTGCTTTCCCTGGAAAACGGCTTCCGGCCAGACCCCGGGCAACTCTATTTCGTGGCCGCAGCGTTCATCTTCGCGCTGTATTTCACCCTGAATACCCGGGCCGCCAACCAGCGCACCGTGGTTAACAAGCACGGCGAAACCATCCAGAAACAGAAAGTACCGGCATTACCGCTAACGGCCATGGCGTTGCTGACCGTGGGATTGGTTACCCTGGCTGAATCCGCCATCAGCGAGCCCTGGGCACCCACCCTGACCAACCCGCCCCCCATGCTTTATGTATGGGTACTGGCCAGCGCAGTCGTCGCCACTGCGGGGCGCTTTCTGCTGCAAACCTATGCCCAGAGCCTTTCGATACACAGCCACGGAGTGGTGATACTGGTACTGGAACCGGTGTGGGTAGCACTGTTCGCCACCGCCTGGTTTGGCGAAAGCATGACCGCCCTGCAAATGGCCGGTTGCGGCCTGATCTTCGCAGCACTGCTGGTGAACCGCTGGGGTGCCCTGAGCCGCGCCATTAAAGGCCTGCTGAAAGCCAAAAATCAGCCTCAAAGAGGTTGACCAACCCCCGCGAAATCCGTATATTTCGTCTCCGTTGCGAGACAGGACCATAGCTCAGTTGGTTAGAGCGCTACCTTGACATGGTAGAGGTCCGCGGTTCGAATCCGCGTGGTCCTACCAATCTTGCCTGAAAAGTCAGTCACTTACGATTCCCGTAAGCACTGGCTTTTTTTGTTTCTGCAGCAACTCCCCGGCTTGGTCACCAAAAAGTAAACATCACCCCTTCCTGTGTTCATAGGTGGCATTCAACCTTCCCGCAAGATAGTCCGAACAGGTGATCGGCTCATATTTGGGCGCTTCGTTCGGCTTTACATCCCGGGGGTCCACCACCGCATCCGGGTCCACTTCCAGAAAGAAGGCCACTGAATAGCGTTCCCGCTCTGGCGCCTTCACCCTGTGTGGTGTCGAAAGATAGGTATCGTTGGTCCAGCGCATCAGGCAATCACCAATGTTACAGACAAACGCGCCTGGAACATGGGGAGCTTCCAGCCAGTGCCCTTGTCGGCTGCGCACCTGAAGCCCCGCTACACCGTCCGTCGCCAGAATGGTGATGTTGCCATAATCGGTATGAGTGCCTGCCCCCGCATCTTCCCGGGCATGCACATCCGAACCCGGCGGATAACGCAGCATTCTCAGGGTTGCAATTGGCTGCTTCAGGTGGGGTTCGAAAAAGTCTTCAGCCAGCCCGAGATCCAGGCTGAAGCCGCGATGGATCAACCGGCCAAGCGCCAAGCATTCCGCAAAGTAATCCAGCGCCCCGGCCTTCCAGCCGTCAATCGGTGGCCAGAAATTAACACCCCGGAACGGCTTTCCTGCCAGTACATCCGGGTGATCTTCAGGGAAATCAGTGCCTATATTAAAGGCCTCTTTCCGGTCTGCGCCGGCTTGCGGGTTCAATCTTTCATCCGCCAGCGCCACATAGCCGCGATTGTGTGGCGACCGCTTGATCGACATCTGCTGCTTCTGCTCGGCTGGCAACTGGAATAACTGCCTGGCCAGATCAAATACGCCCTCACAGACCTCCGCCGGGATGCCGTGGTCACTGACGTAAAAAAAGCCGATATCCCTGCAGGCCCGCCCCAGTTCTGCCGCCGTTGCCTGGCGCTCGGTCAGGTCCGGGCTCCGCAAACCTTGTAGTGAAATCACAGGTAACTCATTCATGAACCTTCCTCAGGCAAAACCGGTTGTATGGGGGTGTTCAGCAGCACTTCGTCGCAGTTAACGCCCGGGCCGGCGCGATCCACCACCAGGTAATCGGAGTCAGCCGCCAGCGGCAGTAGCGGCGCGTGCCAGGTGCCCGGCCGGTAGTTCACGCCTTGCCCGCCCCTGGCCCAAAAAGCCCGAACCTCCGTTTCATTAAAGTCGCCGGGGGGCGCCACCACCGCCAGGAAATCTCCACCGTTCATTGGCACAAATGCCTGGCTCCCGAGGGGGTGTCGTTCCATCATGTGGATCTCCAACGGTAAAAGCGGCTGGCCCCGGAAAATGGAGAGGATAGCCCGGGCGCCCTCGCCCAGGCACTCAGCACCTGCCAGCTGGTGGAAACGCTCGGTGCGCCCCTGATTAATCAACAAAGGTGCCGGGCCGTGAGTGTCAATGACATCACCGAAGGGGTCGAAAGCTTCGCGGGTAAGCCGCTCAACCGCTATCAGTCGTAACACGCTCACAGAACCGGCTCCCCGAATAACCGCACCCGACTCACCCCGCCGTCAGGAATCATGTTGAAGCGAATGTGGGTAATGGCTCCAAGCTCCTTGAGATCCGTGAACTTAAGTATGGCGTCGGCCTCAAGGGGTTGGGGCTCCAGCAAGGTCGGCCAGAACATGCTCTGGGTGATCAGCGACGCCGCCGTGCCCGCCCCGGCTTCCACACAGGCGGCCTGTACCGAGCAGGCGGCCGGGAAGTTGCCCTTGAAGTGAGCAGTATCTACCTCGATGCTTTCCGGAATACCTTTGTGGCCGAGGGCCAGAATGCACCAGTCGTTGCCTGGCTCTCTCCTACGCCGTGTTTCCCAGCCGTCGCCCATATTGATGCCTCGCCCGGGGCGCAGCAGCTTTCTGGGTTCACCATAGTGGGCGTCGCTCCAGGCCACCTGGTCGGCACCGCATTCCAGCGCCAGCAAGTTGATGGATTGGTTGGGGGCTGCCCGGCGCCAGTCCATCCACGGCCTGCCATAAACCCGCAGGCGCGCAAGCCCGCCGTCCGGGTAGATATGCAAACGCACATGGGTCCAGGGCCGGTCAGAAGTGATGGCGCAGAACCGATGATCATTGCCGGCAAGCTCGGTAGCCGGCACCAGGGGAACCCACTCGCTGTTGCCATCAGGCACAGCTGCCGGGCTGTAACAGGCTTCCAATGATGCCGCCGGTGGGAAGTTGCCGGTAAAGAAACTGGTGTCAAAGTCCACGCCGGTCAGTACCCCCGGCATGGCCAGCCGCACAATGCACCAGTCGTGGCCGGTGGTCCGGCGCCGGCGGGTTTCCCAGCCGTCCATCCACTTGCCGTGGTCATCGTAGCGGTCAGGGTAGAAAGCGGCCGGCCCAGGTGCCAGCATTCGCGCCCGGGGTGCAAAAAACTCGTCGGTGACTTCCAGTACTTCGGCTCCCAGAGAACTGTCCGCCAGGTTCAGTCCCAGCCGGGCAAACTCCGGGCCTTCCGGTACCGGGGCAATCACTACATCAGTCATGGCAGATACTCGAGGTAGGTTGAGACTCAAAGGGATGGTGCGTGCGCCAGTGCCGGGCAATGTCGACCCGGCGGCACACCCACACCCGGTCGTGCTGTTCCAGGTAATCCAGAAATCGCTGCAGGGCGCGGAATTTTCCCGGCCGTCCGATTAACCGGCAATGCAGCCCCACCGACAGCATCTTCGGGGCTTCCAGGCCTTCGGCGTACAGCACATCGAAACTGTCTTTTAAATACTGGAAGAACTGCTCGCCGGTATTGAAGCCCTGGGGCGAGGCAAAGCGCATATCATTGGCTTCAAGGGTGTAGGGAACCACCAGGTGGGGCTGCTGTGTGCCAGCGGAGTCGATCACCTGTGTCCAGAACGGCAGGTCATCACCGTAATAATCGCTGTCGTACAGAAAGCCGCCCTCCTCGACCACCAGCCGCCGGGTATTGGGGCTGTCGCGGCCGGTATACCAGCCTTGCGGGCGCTCACCGGTGAGTGCCTGGTGCTGCTCTATGGCCAGCTGCATATAGCACCGCTCTTCGGACTCGCTCATCTCCTGATAGTGAATCCAGCGCATGCCATGGCAGGCGATTTCGTGGCCGTCTTCAATAAACGCTCTGACCACCTCCGGGTTGCGGGCCATGGCCATGGTCACACCGAATACGGTCAGCGGCAGCCCGCGGCGACGAAACTCCCGCAATACCCGCCAGACCCCGGCCCGGGAGCCGTACTCATAAAGCGATTCCATGCTCAGGTGCCGGTCACGATAGGGTGCGGCGCCGATGATGTCGGACAGAAAGGTTTCCGAGTGCTCGTCGCCGTGCAGCACGCAGTTCTCACCGCCTTCCTCGTAATTCAACACAAACTGCACCGCGATACGGGCGTTACCGGGCCACTGCGCGTGGGGCGGATGTTCACCGTAACCGCGCATATCCCTTGGGTAGGTTTTACCTTCATTCATCCAGGTCGCTCCAGGCCACAGCCTCTGAGAATAACGTCAACAAGAAAATCCGCGGCATGCCCGAAGTCCCTTGGCTCGTACTCTGCCTTGTTTTCCACCATCAGGATTTGCACCTGAAAATCGGCATAATGCTGGGTCGACGACCAGATCAGGAAAATCAGCTGTACCGGATCCACCGGCGCCATCCTGCCCTCATCAATCCAGTGCTGGATTACCGACGCCCTGCCCCGCACCCACTCGCGCATGTTGGTGCGCAGGTGGTCGAGCAAGAAGGGCGCGCCCTGAATGATTTCCATGGCAAACAATCGTGACGCTAGCGGGTATTGCTGCGACATGTTCACCTTGGTGCGAATAAAGGTTTCCAGTGCAGTAGCCGGATCGTCGTCCGGTTTTATTTCCGAGAATACTTTGTTCCAGCGCAGCAGAATGTCGTCGAACATGGCGCTGTACATGCGTTTTTTGTTGCTGAAGTAATAAAGCACGTTGGACTTCGGCAAGCCGGCCCGTTCAGCAATATTCTGGATGGTGGTGCCCTTGTAGCCGTGCAGGGCAAACTCCTGCTCGGCCGCCTGCAGAATGGCTTCCCGGTTCCGCTCCCGGATCCGGCCAGGCCGGTAGCTCCGGCCCGCTTCAGATGTGTTCTGCTGCACTGACAGTGATCTGGTCATGGTTCACTCACTTGTTGTCCGGTGATTCAGGAGTCCACACTTTCCATTCCGATGGACTCCTGAAATGGATCAAAAGTGGAATTTCACCAGTGCGCTGACTGAACTCTGGGTGTCTACCAGCGTCTCGTTCAGGCCAAACTTGTTGTTCCAGTACTGGTACTCAATACCGGCGTAGAGCACGCCCGGGTTGCCCATGAAGTTACCCACGTCCAGCTTGATCTGGGGCGTGAACTGGAACTCGGACTCGTGATCACTGGCCGAGGTGGACCAGTCGATGTAACCATCCACCAGGAATTTCGCCGCACCCACATCAAACGGCAGGCCCCAGGTGACCGTCATCTGCCAGTCATCACTGATCTCGCTGTTATCAACGTAGTAGAAAGATGTAGTGAAGTAACGGAACGCAGGCACGTCCCACGCCAGGCCGAAACCGTACATGTAGTTGTTTGCCTCGGTACCGCCGCCAAATTCGTACTGCCCGGCCAGGGTGATGTCTTTCACCGGCCCGAACGACAAATCCTGGCCTGTCAGCCAGCTGCCGCTGATATTGGGCGCGAATTCACCGTATACGTTGTCGGTACCTTCAAGGTCTCCCTGAGGCTGCTCCCGGTCGATAAAGAAGAAGGTGCCACCCCAGTTGTGGGCGGTCACGTTCTCGAACGTAAAGTAGGTCGCCTCGTATTCCACTCCCCCGTTACCACCGGCGTCGAACTGAACGCCCTGGTAATCGGCACTGTGCAGGATGGAGATACTGGAGCCACCGAAGAACTTCTCGGCATGGGCAGCAGGCGCAAAACAGGCTGCAGCAACGCAGCTTGCGATCAGGGTTTTACGAAGTGCTTTCATGGCATAGCCTCTCTGGTTACTTTTTTGGGTCATCGGTTGTTAGCAGTACATCGTTTTAGTTAATGTCCCGGCCGGTAGGGCTGGCCAAGAGACAGCGGGGTGTTCAACCGGGTGCGTACCGGGTCGAACGACAAAAGAATCAGCATCAGGATGGTGACCACGTAGGGCAGCATCGCCAGCAACTCGGTGGGGCTGCGCCAGCCCAGCCCCTGGAGCACCAGGTGAAGAATGGAGGCCGCCCCGAACAGGTAAGCACCCAACAGCAAGCGCCCGGGGCGCCAGCTGGCAAACACCACCAGCGCCAGCGCTATCCAGCCCCGGCCTGAGGTCATGTTCTCGGTCCACATTGGGGTGTAGGCCAGCGACAGATAGGCACCGGCAAGGCCGGCCATGGCCCCGCCAAAGGCCACCGCAAGGTAACGCACGGTGAGTACCCGCAAGCCATTGGCGTTGGCCGCACCTGGCGACTCCCCAACGGCCCTCAGAACCAGGCCGCCGCGGCTGAAGCGCAGGAACAGAGCAACACCTGCAAACACCAGCCAGGAAAAATACACCAGCAAATCCTGGGTGAAAAGCGCCCGACCCAGCACTGGAAGATCACTCAACAGGGGGATCGCAATTTTTTCAAAACCCTCGATGGACTGGCCGACAAAGCCGGCACCCACGAAGGCGCTCAGGCCCGTGCCGAAGATGGTTAACGCCAGCCCGGCGGCGTACTGGTTGGCGGAGAGGGTCACTGCCATAACGGCGAACAACATCGACATCGCCAGCCCGGTCAGCATGGCGACAACAACCCCGGCGGCCAGGCTGCCGGTAGACAAGGTCGCGATGAACCCGGCCACCGCGCCCATCAGCATCATGCCCTCCTGCCCCAGGTTGAGAACGCCGGAGCGCTCACAGATCAGTTCGCCCAGGGCCACCAGCAGCAGCGGGGTGCCGGCCACCATCGTGGCGGCAAGAATGTTGGTCAACAGGTCCATATCAGAGCTCCTGGCCGGCCGGGGCGGCGGGTTGGGACAGGCCTGCCGGTAAAGGCCGGCGAAAACGAATCCGGTAGTGAATAAAGGCATCGCAGGTGAGCAGGTAGAACAGCAGCATTCCCTGGAACATGGCGGTCACCGCCTTGGGCATGTTCATGGCAATCTGCAACATCTCGCCGCCAATAAAGGTCAGAGCCAGCAAGGCACTGGCGGCAATAATGCCCAGGGCATGCATCCGGCCCAGAAACACCACAATGATCGCGGTGTAGCCATAGCCCGGCGACACCTGGGGCACCAGCTGTCCGATCGGCCCGGTCACTTCCGCGGCGCCAGCCAGCCCCGCAGTTGCGCCACCAACCAGCAGCGCAAACCAGGTCAGCCGTCTGGCACTGAACCCGGCAAACGCCGCCGCCCGATGATCCTCACCCACCACGTTCAACTGGTAGCCGATGAAGCTGCGGGCAAACAGCACCCATACTGCGACAGCCGCCAGCAACCCGAAGGCCAGGCCGATGTGCAGCCGCGTGCCGTTAATCAGCGCTGGCAACAAAGCCGCATCGGCAAACATCACCGACTGGGGAAAGCCAAACCCGTAGGGATCTTTCAGGGGCCCGTGCACCGCATAGAGTAGCAGGTTCAGGGCGATGTAATTGAGCATGATGGTGGTGAGGATTTCGTTGCAGTTCAGGTGAGTCTTGAGAAACGCCGCAATCGCCGCCCATGCCATACCACCGGCAATGCCCGCCAGCAGAACCGCCGGCAAAACCAGGAATCCACCGGCCTCCCCCACCGAAACCGCAACAGCACTGGCCGCCACCGCGCCAATCAGGAAATGGCCCTCGGCACCGATATTCCAGATTCTGGCCCGGAAGCAGACCGTCAGCCCGGCGGCACACAGCAACAAAGGCGCGGTTTTCAGGCCCAGCTCGGCAAGTCCGGTGAGGTCACTGATCGGCGTGATAAAGAAGAAGGTCAGGGCCTGGATCGGGTCTTTACCCATGCCGAGGAATAACAGGAAGCCGGTTGCGACCGTCAGGGCCAGGGCCAGCAGAGGCGATAACCAGCGCAGGGTGGTAGAGGCTTCAGGGCGGCGCTCAAGCTGCAGCATCAGCAAACTCCTCCGCCTTGAAGTTTCCCGCCATCCACTGCCCGAGTTGATTTATGCTCAACTCAGAAGCCGGGGCCAATGGTGACAGCCGGCCATTACAGATGGCGCCCATCCGGTGACAGAGCTGATAGAGCTCATCCAGGTCTTCGGATATCAGCAGGATGGCGGCGCCCTCATCGCGCAGTTTTACCAGCGCCTGATGAATAGCCACCGCCGAGCCCACATCCACACCCCAGGTTGGGTGGGAGGCCACCAGAAGCCTTGGTGACTGACAGGCTTCGCGGCCGAGAATGTATTTCTGCAGGTTGCCGCCGGATAAGCTCGAAGCGCTGCTTTGCTCACCAGAGCAGCGCACGCCAAAGCGTGAAATGACGTCTCTGGCAAACTCCCGAACCTTTTGCCGCCAAATCACACCACGCTGCACCAACCCCTGCCCAGCAGCGGTCAGCAACGCATTGTCGGCCAGCGACATCACCGGCACGGCGCCCCGGCCCAGCCGCTCCTCGGGCACCACAGCCAGCCCCCGGGCCCGCCTTGCCCCGGGAGGCAGGCGGTCAATCGCCTCGCCGGTGAAACGAATGGCCTCGCCCTTCAGGGTGATCTCCCCGGACAAGACCTTGAGCAGTTCCTCCTGTCCGTTTCCGGCCACCCCGGCAATGCCGACGATCTCGCCTGCGCGCAAGGAAAAACCGATGTTCTTCAGGCTGGTGCCGAAAGGGTCATCCGTTTGCCAGCTCAGCTCCTGCACCTGCAGCAGGGTGTCACCGGGTTGGGCAGCGCTGACCTGGGTTGAAATCGGGGTATCATCGCCCACCATCAGGCGGGCGATGTCTGAGGCAGATAAGTCTTTCGGCTGGCAATGTCCGCTCACCCGGCCCTGGCGCAACACCGTGGCCTGATCGCACAGGCTTCTGACTTCCTCCAGCTTGTGGCTTATAAACAGAATGCTGCAGCCGTCCCTGGCCAGTTTGCGCAACGTTTTGAACAGTGTGGCCACTTCCTGGGGTGTCAGTACCGAAGTAGGTTCGTCCAGGATCAGCAGGGTACTTTCCTGAACCAGGCAGCGGACAATCTCCACCCGTTGCCGCTCCCCCATAGACAAGGTGCTGACAAAGCGCCGGGGGTCCAGTGCCATCCCATAGTGTTCGGACACCTCCCGGATACGCTGCTCCAGTGCGCCCCGGTCGCGAACCTCATCTGCCGGCAGGCCCAGCGCAATGTTTTCCGCCACGGTCAGGGTTTCAAACAAAGAGAAGTGCTGAAAGACCATGCCTATGCCCAACTGCCGGGCCCGGGCAGGGTTCTCCACTGTCACCGGGTGGCCATTCCAGACAATACGACCGGCATCCGGCTGAACCACGCCATAGATGATTTTCATCAGCGTGCTTTTGCCCGCGCCATTCTCCCCCAGCAGGGCGTGGATCTCGCCGGCGCCCACAGTAAGGTCTACGCCGTCGTTAGCCCGGCATCCCGGGTAATCTTTCACGATCCCCTGCAGCTTTAACCTCTGAGCAGAAACTGCCATTCCCGGTCTCCTCGTAGTCTGGGTCAGGTCCGGCCATAAAGAATCTGACCAACCAATCAACATTTGGTAGCTGAGCAATAACCTTGCCAAAAATGAATTGGTGCTTGATTTGAACAGAGCTAACCAGTTGGTCAGCTTTTTGCAGAAGCTCTGGAAAAGAACCTGATCCGGGCGCCTGCCTTATAGGTGCAAGGCCCCGGAATCCCCTTTCCAGACAGCAGAAGCGGAGACCAAGGTGATCGAATTTGTTCTCAACGGCCGTGCCGAAAAAATTGACCAGGCCGACCCAAACCAGAGCATTCTGGAGTGGCTACGCACCAAAAAGCGGCTTACCGGTACCAAAGAAGGCTGCGGCTCCGGAGATTGCGGCGCCTGCACCGTGATTACCGGGGCGCCAGACAAGAACGGTCAAATTCGCTATGAAGCCATTAACAGTTGCATCACCCTGATTGGCAGCCTGCAGGGCAAGCACCTGCTGACCATTGAAGCCTTTCGGGAACAGCCGGCACACCCGGTTCAGCAGAGCCTGATGGACTGCCACGGGGCACAGTGCGGTTTTTGCACCCCGGGCATTGTCATGTCATTGATTGCCCTGCACAGCGAATCTGCACCGGGCGACGCCGACGACCACAAACTGATGGAGGCCCTGGCCGGAAACCTGTGTCGCTGTACCGGCTACCGGCCGATCATGGAAGCCGGCCGGCAGGCGCTGGTGCAAAGCTGGCAACCTGGCTCCGATAACCACCCTGCCCGGTATCTGGCCAGGGCCGATAAAGCGGATGGGCTCGCAACGGTTGACGACACCTCGATGACCAGTCTGGAAGCCCGGAACGGCAATCAATACTACGCCCCGGCAGCCCTGCCTCAGCTCAAACGCCTGTTGCGCGCTCACCCGGATGCCCGGCTGATTGCCGGAGGTACGGACCTTGTGCTGGAGATCACCCAACAGCTGAAAACCCTGCCCAAGCTGATTAGCCTGGAGCGGGTGCGGGAACTGAATGGCTGCCAGCTGGAAGAAAACCACCTGGTGATCGGGGCCGCCACCCCCTACCGGCAGTTCCACAGCCAGCTGTCCGGGCTCTGGCCGGCCTTCGACCACCTGCTGGAACGGCTAGGCTCATTGCAGGTGCGCAACCGGGGTACCCTCGGCGGCAACATCGCCAACGCCTCCCCCATTGGCGATATGCCGCCGGCATTGATAGCGCTCGATGCCACCCTGGTACTGGAAGGCCCGGAGGGGGCCAGGGAACTCCCGGCAGAACAGTTCTTCAAGGGCTACCGGCAAACCGACCTGCAGCCCGGCGAGTTTGTCCATTCCATCCACATCCCCGTTCCCGAGCCCAACCAGCGCCTGTTCATCTATAAGGTTTCAAAACGGCTCGATGACGATATCTCCGCGGTGCTCGGAGCTTTCCGGCTGACCCTTCGGAACGGTGTGGTTCAGGATTGCCGACTCGCCTACGGCGGTATGGCCGCAACCCCTGCCCGCGCACGCCTTACAGAAGCCGCGCTGCTGGGCAAACCCTGGAATCAACGTTCTGTTGAGCAGGCTATAAAAGCGCTGAGCGACGACTTCTCCCCGTTGACCGACGTGCGGGCTTCTTCCGCTTACCGGTTACAGGTCGCGGGCAATCTGCTTTACAGGGCACTACTCGAAAACTCCGACCTGCATCACCGGGATACCCCGCTCATGGTGACCGACTATGCGTAAACTTCCGCTCAATACCCCCACCCCGGCCCACAGCGCTCTGGGCGTAGTGGGCACCGGCGTCGAACACGACAGTGCCTGGCTGCATACCAGTGGCCAGGCCCGGTATATCGATGACCTGCCTGCCCCCGAAGGCCTGCTGCACGCGGCCGTGGGCCATAGCGAACAGGCCCATGCCCGGATTCTGGAGATGGACCTGTCCCGGGTTCTTGCCAGCCCCGGCGTTGTCGCGGTCATTACCGCTGCCGATGTACCCGGCCACCTGGATATCGGCCCGGTGTTCCCCGGTGATCCGGTGCTGGCCCAGGACACGGTTGAACACATCGGCCAGCCGCTGTTCGCCGTTGCCGCGACCAGTCACGAGGCGGCCCGCAAAGCGGCCCGCAAAGCCATCGTGAACTATCAGCCACTGGAAGCCGTCATCACCGTTCAGGATGCCCTGGAACACCAGCTGTTTGTGCGGCCGGGCCGGCGCCAGCAACGGGGTGACCCGGACCAGGCCATCGCCGGCGCCCGCCACCAGCTTAAAGGCCAGCAACACATCGGCGGTCAGGAGCACTTTTATCTGGAGGGCCAGGCCTGCCTGGTGGAGCCCACCGAAGATGGCGGCATGTTCGTCCATACCTCCAGCCAGCACCCCAGTGAGGTGCAGAAGCTGGTGGCCGAAGTGCTGGGCTTGCCCATCCATTGCGTGCAGGCTGAAGTACGCCGCATGGGGGGCGGCTTTGGTGGCAAGGAAACCCAGGCAACACCGCTGGCCTGCGTGGCGGCACTGCTGGCCCGGGTGACCGGCTGCCCGGTCAAATACCGCTTGTCGCGCTCAGACGACATGGTGCAAACCGGCAAACGCCATGATTTCTTCAACACCTACCACATCGGTTTTGACGACTCGGGGCTGATCAAAGGCGCGGACCTTATGGTGGCCGGGCGCTGCGGTTATTCTCCGGACCTTTCAGATGCCATTGTCGACCGGGCCATGTTCCATGCCTGCAACGCCTACTACCTGGACCAGGCCCGGGTGGTTGGCCACCGGTGCAAGACCCACACGGTATCAAACACCGCGTTCCGGGGCTTTGGTGGGCCCCAGGGCATGATGATCATCGAACAGGCCATGGACGACATTGCCCGCCATCTGGGCAAAGACCCCCTGGATATCCGCAAACTCAACCTATTCGGCCCCGGCCGCGATGTCAGCCACTATGGCCAGACCATCGAACAACAGGTGCTGCCGGAACTGATCGCACAACTGGAACGCAGCTCCGCTTACCGCCAGCGGCGCCAGGAAATCATTGCCCTGAATGCCCGCAACCCGGTGCTGAAACGCGGGCTGGCGCTGACCCCGGTGCAGTTCGGCATCTCCTTTACCGCAAAACACCTGAACCAGGCCGGTGCACTGGTGCACATCTACACCGATGGCAGCATTCAGGTAAATCACGGTGGTACCGAGATGGGCCAGGGCCTGTACATCAAGGTAGCGCAGGTGGTCGCAACCGCCTTTCAGGTGGACGTGGCGCGGGTCAAGGTTTCCGCTACCCGCACCGATAAGGTACCGAACACCTCCCCCACGGCGGCCTCTTCCGGTTCCGACCTCAATGGCATGGCTGCGCTTGATGCCTGCGAAAAGATACTGGGTGGCCTGACCGCCTTTGCTTCATCCCACTGGAATGTGCCGGAAGAACACGTGCGGTTCCATGCTAACCAGGTTCATATCGGAGACCACTGCCTGAGTTGGGAAGACTTTATCCAGACCGCCTACATGCACCGGATATCCCTGTCCTCCAGCGGCTTCTATGCCACACCGAAGATCCACTATGACCACGACGCCGGTCAGGGCCGGCCGTTTCTGTACTACACCAACAGTGCCGCCTGCTCCGAGGTCGTAGTCGACACCTTGACTGGTGAATACCGGGTGCTGCGTACCGACATTCTGCACGATGCCGGGCGCTCCCTGAACCCGGCCATCGACATGGGTCAGATTGAAGGCGGCTTCATTCAGGGCATGGGCTGGCTCACCACGGAAGAGCTGGTGTACAGCGCCGAAGGCCGGTTACTGACCACCGGCCCAGCCACCTACAAAATTCCCGCCGTTTCCGATTGCCCGCCAGACCTGCGGGTAGCGCTGATGAAAGACAGCCCCAACCACGAAGCCACGGTATTCCACTCCAAAGCCGTGGGCGAACCCCCGTTCATGCTTGGCATTTCAGTGTGGAGCGCGCTTCGCGACGCGGTATCCAGCCTCAGCGACTACCGCTTCAGCCCGCCACTGGACACGCCGGCGACACCGGAACGTGTACTGAATGCCGTTACCGAAACCCGGCGCTGGGTAAACCAACAGGAGAACGGACAATGATGGCAACGCCCCTTAACTGGCACCAGGCGGTCGCCCTCTGTGAGCAGCGTGGTGAGCCCTATGCCCTGGTGACCGTGCTGGGTGTGACCGGCTCGGTACCGCGGGAGCCCGCCACCAAAATGGTGATCACCGGAGAACACTGTTACGACACCATTGGCGGCGGCCATCTGGAGCACCGCATCTGCCAGCAGGCCCGGGAGCGTCTGGCCAAGGGGCTTTACCAGAGCGAACTGGCGCATTTTCCCCTGGGCGCAAGCCTTGGCCAGTGCTGCGGCGGCAGTGTGTCGGTGCTTCTGGAAACCCATCCGGGCAGCCAGCAACAACTGGTGGTCTTTGGCGCCGGCCACGTGGCCAGGGCCCTGGTGACCATCCTGGCGGAACTGCCCTGGCGCGTTACCTGGGTTGACCCGCGACCAGAACAGTTTCCAGCCGGACCACCGGCCAATGTCCGGATTCACCACACCGATGACCCCGCCGGCGATGCGCCTGAACTGTGCAACCAGCAACAGGTGTTGATTGTCACCCACAATCACCACCTGGATTTCGAGCTTTGCCGGGCTCTGCTCACGGCCGGTACCCCCGCCGGTATCGGCCTGATCGGCTCTGCCACCAAGGCCGAACGTTTTCGTCAGCGCCTGGCCCATCGCGGCTTTTCGGATACCGACATTGCCCGCATCCGCTGTCCTGTGGGGCGGTCCGACGTGCCGGGCAAACGCCCTATGGAAGTAGCAGTTTCCATCATGGCTGAACTGCTCACCCTGACAGCACAGCCCGATAACCCTGCGTCCAAACGGGGCATTTCCTGGCAACAACTCAAAGGCCTGCTGCCCGAAAAAGAAACCGGAGACCTCCCTTCATGAACCTTGGCGATTTCAATCAACTGCCAGCAGCCGAGGCGGAACCACTGCTGCGGAACTGCTGCGCAGCAGAGACCTGGGTGCAAGGCATGCTTAACGCCCGCCCTTTCATGGATCGCGACAGCCTCTACGCCGCGTGCCGGCAACTCTGGCCGCAGTTGACGGAAGCCGACTGGCTGCAGGCGTTCGAGGCCCATCCCAGAATCGGCAACCTTGACAGCCTTCGAAAAAAATACGCCAGCACCCGCACTCTGGCCGGCGACGAACAAGCCGGCACCCGGCAGGCGGATGAAGACACCCTGCAAAGACTGAGCACCGGCAACCAGGCTTACCTGGACAAGTTCGGGTTCATTTTCATTGTCTGTGCCACCGGCAAAAGCGCCCCGGAGATGCTGGAACTGCTGGAACAGCGCCTTTGCAACACCCGGGCCGAGGAGCTGCAGAACGCGGCACAGGAGCAGGCAAAAATAACCGAATTACGACTGGAGAAACTGTTATGAGCCCGATCACCACCCACGTCCTCGATATCGGCAGCGGCAAACCGGCCGCCGGGGTTCGGGTTGTGCTGGAACGGATCACTGAAGGCGGCCCCGCACTCATGGCCGAAGGCGCTACCGACCAGGATGGCCGGATAACCTCCTGGCTGTCCGGCCCGGTTGATTCCGGCCATTACCGGCTGCGCTTTGCCACCGGCGACTGGTACCAAAAGCGCAAGCTGGACTGCTTCTACCCGGAAGTGACCATCGACTTCACCGTTGCCGACACCGATAGCCACTACCACGTGCCCCTGCTGTTGAACCAGTGGGGCTATTCCACTTACCGGGGGAGCTGATAGACGTGGACCCATTACTTGCGTTTCCGGCGGGATGCCAGGCTTACCGGGGCAACATCCTCCATTTTCTCAACGACCCGGGCAACGCCCCCGAGCCCGAACCTGACAGTTACGAATACTACCCGGACGGCCTGCTGGTCGTTCACCAGGGCCGGGTACTGGCCACGGGGCCGGCCCCCGAACTCATATCACGCCTGCCCGGCGGAACCGATATCCGGCACTGGCCCGAGGGCCTGATTATGCCGGGCTTTATCGACACCCATGTGCATATGCCGCAACTGGCGGTGATGGCCAGTTATGGCACCCAGCTTCTGGACTGGCTGGAGACCTATACCTTCCCCCATGAGGCCCGGTTCTGCCAGGCCGACTGGGCCCGGGCCGAAGCCAGCCAGTTTCTGGATTTGCTGTTGTGCCATGGCACCACCTCTGCCCTGGTATTCTGCACCTCGCACCCGGCCTCGGTTAATGCGGTGTTTGAGGGCGCACAAAGCCGGGGCATGGCCCTGACTGCCGGCAAGGTCATGATGGACCGGAACGCGCCGGCGAACCTGACCGACACAGCCCGGGAAAGTTATCGGGACAGCTGCGAACTGGCCAAACGCTGGCACAACCGCGGTCGCCTTCGCTACGCCATCACCCCCAGATTTGCCATTACCTCAAGCCCGGCACAACTGCAGCTGGCTGGTGAACTGGCACAGGCATTCCCGGACGCCCTGATCCAGACCCACTGGGCTGAGAATACCGGTGAAATCGAGCTCACCCGGCAACTGTTCCCGGAGCGCCACAGCTACCTGGATGTGTACGACCACTATGGTTTGCTGGGCCGGAATACGGTGCTTGCCCACGGCATCCACATTGGCGACCAGGACCGCCACCGGCTGGCGCAAACCGGCGCGTCTATCGCTTTCTGCCCCACCTCTAACACCTTTCTCGGCAGCGGCCTGTTCGATCTGGGCGCCGCCCGCGCTGCCGGTGTCCAGGTCGGGCTGGCGTCAGACGTCGGCGGCGGCACCAGCCTGTCCATGCTGGCCACCATGGCAGAGGCCTACAAGGTGTGCCGGCTCAGGGGCCAGACACTGACACCCTGGCTGGCCTTCTATCTGGCCACATTGGGCAATGCCAGGGTTCTGCAGCAGGGAGACCAGACCGGTAATTTCCGCCCCGGTAACCAGGCCGATTTTGTGGTTCTGGACCCGCTTGGCGCACCCATCACGGCGATGAAACACCGTGCCGGCCAAAGTCTGCAGGAATTGCTCTTTGACCTGATGATTCTGGGCGATGACCGGGCCATTGCCGCAACTGCCGTCGCCGGCCAGCTTCTCTGGCAGCGCCCTGACGCAGACGAACAACCTGCCCCCCTTTCTTTGACGGCAACAGGAGCCTGACCCTATGGAGGCGTATCTCACCGAATGGCTTGGGCTGATTATTCGCTGGTTTCATGTGATTGCCGGCGTCGCCTGGATTGGCGCATCTTTCTATTTTATCTGGCTGGACAACCACCTGCGCGAGCCGCCGGAATGGAAGCAAGCCAGGGGCATCAAGGGTGACCTTTGGGCCATACACGGCGGTGGCTTTTACGAAGTGGCCAAATACCACCTGGGCCCGGAGCAGATGCCCAGGGAACTGCACTGGTTCAAATGGGAAGCCTACAGCACCTGGCTCAGCGGCATGGCCCTGCTGCTGTTGGTTTACTATCTAGGCAGCCCCGGCTACCTGCTGGACCCGGCCAAAGCCGGTCTCGGCGCCGGCACCGGCGCCGCCCTCGGGCTGGCCAGTATCGCCGCAATGCTTGGCATTTATGAGCTGATGATCCGCAGCCCGCTGGCCGGCAATGGCAAGCTGTTCGGCGCCCTGCTCTACGCACTCCTGGTGTTTGCTGCCTGGGGCCTGTTCCAGATCTTCAGTGGCCGGGGCGCGTTCATTCATATCGGAGCGATGATCGGCACCCTGATGGTAGCCAACGTGTTTCTGGGCATCATGCCCTCACAGCGCGCCCTGGTGAGCGCGGTTCGCGAGGGCAAAACACCGGGGCCGGAGGTTGCCCGGCTGGCAGGCCTCGCCAAGCTGCGTTCCACTCACAACAATTACCTGACCCTGCCGGTGCTGTTCATCATGATCAGCAACCACTACCCCATGTTGTATGGCCACCCCGAAGGCTGGGCCATTCTGGCGGCCATCGGTTTTATCACCGCCTTTGCCCGTCACTATTTCAACCTGAAACACCGGGGCATCCATAAGCCCGGAATACTGGTGCTTTCTGCCTTGCTGACCCTGGCTCTGGTATGGGCCCTCGCCCCTGACAACCGCAATTCTGACGCCGCTGTTGAACGCGTTGTGGCTACCGATACCGAGGTTTCCGGTCTGCTCCGCCAGCACTGTACCGCCTGCCATGCCCGGGAGCCGGCGCATCCGGGCTTTCAGGCACCGCCTGCCGGCATCGTACTGGAACAGCTGACTGACCTGCTGGCCCATTCCGCCCGGGTGCAGCAAGCAGCCGTCCGCACCCATTACATGCCCCTGGGCAATGCCAGCGGCATGACCGAGCAGGAACGCACCGCACTGGGGGGCTGGCTGGATAACGCTGGCCAATAACGCCCTGGCGGCACCGGTTTGGTCCACAGGGCCAGGCCGGAGCGCCATTTCAGGGCACTCTCTTAACACCCGGTGGAGCCCGGAAGCCAACAAAATAGACCATGTGGTCAGGTTTTACGCCACTCGGGCCGGTGTTCCGGGACTCTGGTACGGCAATTGCACTTTTCCTGTGAGTACGCAAAACCTCTATTCCAAACACAGCGAGGAACACCTCCATGAAAGCAAAACAGCAAAAGCCCGGCCTGTTCAGGGGGCTGTCAAAAGCCGTCACTCTGGCAGGCGCCTTGGCCGCGAGCACCTTAGCCCAGGCTGACACCAACATTCGGTTTACCCTGGACTGGCGTTTTGAAGGGCCCTCTGCACCTTTCCTGATGGCTCTCGATAAGGGCTATTTCAAGAGTGAGGGGCTCAACGTCACCATTGATGCCGGCAATGGCTCGGCAGGTGCGGTTACCCGCGTAGCCACCAACGCCTACGACATGGGCTTTGCCGACTTCAGCGCGCTGACAGAAACCACCTCCAAAAACCCGGAAACCGGTGTAACCGCCGTTTATATGGTCTACAACACCATGCCTGCAGCGGTGTTTGCCCTGAAAGAGTCCGGCATTGAAAAACCCGAAGACCTGGCAGGCAAGACTCTGGGCGCCCCCGTGTTCGATGGCGGCCGCAAAGCCTGGCCGTCGTTTGCCCGGCATAACAACCTGGCCGTGGACTCCGTTGAGTGGCAATCAGCCGATCCTGCCATCCGGGAAACCCTGCTGGCCCGGGGTGAGGTAGACGCCATTACCGGTTTCTACTTCACCAGCCTGCTGAACCTAGAAGCCCGCGGCGTTGCGCCGGACAACATCGTGGCGCTGAAATACCCGGATTACGGAGTGGAGTTCTACGGCAACACCATCATTGCCCAGGATGCCTTGCTCGAACAGAACCCGGAGGCGGTCAAAGGGTTTCTGAGAGCCTTCAACAAAGCCCTGAAAGAAACCATCGAAGATCCTGAAACCGCGATTACCTATGTAAAAAAACGGGATGGCCTGATCAAACAGGACCTGGAGCTGCGCCGCCTTAAACTGGCCATGGACAACCACGTGATCACCGAAGAAACCCGCGCGGAAGGTCTGGGCGCCATCACCGAAGCGCGCATGGAGCGGGCCGTGGCGGACATGGTGGCCTCCTATAACCTGGAACCGTCAGACCAACTCACGCGGTTGTTCGACAGCAGCTACCTGCCATCACAGGCAGAGCGCTCGATCGATTGACGCACCTGTGCCCGGGTACCGCGCACCCGGGCTCCCTGGCCTACCGGAGTACCAGATGGACCTTGTCGAGTTTGAGAATGTAAGCATGCGTTACGGAGAGGATGGCCCGCTGGCGATCGAAAACATCTCCCTGAGCGTGAAAGAAAATGAGTTTGTGGCGGTGGTGGGCCCTTCGGGCTGTGGCAAGTCCACCCTGATGAAGCTGGTCACCGGGCTTGCGCCACCGAGCGATGGCTATGTCTATCTGGGGGGCAAGCAAGTGGCGGGCCCGCAGAAGGGTGTTGGCATGGCGTTCCAGGCCTCCAACCTGCTGCCGTGGCGCACGACCCTTGAAAACGTGCTGCTGCCACTTGAGATAGTGGCGGAGTACCGCCACAAGTTCCGCCGGGAAAAAACACAGTTCGAAGAACTGGGGCGCGCCCTGCTCAAGCGGGTTGGCCTTGCCGGCTGCGAACACAAATATCCCTGGGAGCTGTCCGGCGGCATGCAGCAGCGGGCGTCAATCTGCCGCGCACTGATCCACCGCCCCTCCCTGCTGATGCTGGACGAACCGTTTGGCGCACTGGATGCCTTCACCCGTGAGGAACTCTGGTGCATGGTCCGGGATTTATGGCAGGAAGAGCCCTTTACCGTGGTTCTGGTAACCCACGACCTTCGCGAAGCGGTTTTTCTGGCCGATACCGTATACGTCATGAGCAAGGGCCCGGGCCGGATACTGGTTCGCAAGCCGGTAAACCTGCCCCGGCCCAGAGAGTTGTCCGTCACCTACACAGACCCCTTTGCCGACCTGGTGTTCGAATTACGTGACCACATTGGCCGAATCCGGGAGGGATCCTGATGACCCTGGCTCAGCGCAAACGCCTGTTGATGAAAGCCTCGCCGTGGCTGCTGCTCCTGTTTCTGGGGCTGTTCTGGGAGCTGGTGTGCTTCGCATTCCAGATTCCCGACTACCTGTTTCCGGCCCCCACCGATATCTGGCGCTCCTGGCTGGAATACCGGCCACAAATCATTGAGCATGCCACCCAGACACTGTTCACCACCGTTGTCGGGTTCGCCCTTGCCGTGGTGTTCGGGCTGATTCTGGGCATGCTGGTGGGTTCCTCGCCGGTAATCTACAAGGCCGTCTATCCGTTGATGGTGGGTTTTAACAGCATCCCGAAAGTGGCCTTCGTGCCAGTGCTGGTGGTCTGGTTTGGCATCGGTACGGTGCCCGCCATTCTCACCGCATTTCTGATCTCGTTCTTCCCGGTGGTGGTGAATATGGCCACCGGCCTCGCGACGCTGGAGCCAGAGCTGCAGGACGTTATGCGTTCGCTGGGCGCCAGCCGCATCGATATCCTGAAGAAAGTCGCCTTGCCCCGCTCCATGCCATACTTCTTCGCATCACTAAAGGTTGCTATCACCCTGGCCTTTGTCGGTTCGGTCATCTCTGAAACGGTAGCGTCCAACGTTGGCATCGGGTACCTGATGCTGTCGGCAAGCTCGACGATGGATATGGGGCTGGTGTTTGCAGGCCTGGTGGTGATCGGCGTCATGGGCGTGGTGATGTACGAACTCTTCGCACTGGTCGAGCGCCGGATGACCGGTTGGGCCACGCGCGGTTCCGACCCTGCGTTCTGAAACACACCCGCCAGTCAGCCAATAAAGAGCCCCATTGATCGGGGCTCTTTTGTCAGTGTCTGATCAGAATCGTTACTGCGGCAGTGCTGCCCCGACGCCTTCCACGAACCAGTTCATACCCGCCAGTTCCTGCTCGGTCATGGTCACCCCGTCTGCCACTTTCAGCTCGCCGGCCTGATCTTTCAAAGGACCGGTAAACGGATGCAGCTCTCCGGCGCCAATGGCATCAATCACCTGGTTCACGGCCTCCGACTGCTCCTCGCTCAGGCGATCGCTCAGGCCGATAATCTGGATCATATCCTCGTCAATGCCACCCCAGTGATCCTCTGGCACCCAGCTGTCATCCATGACCTTCTGAACCTGCTCAACGTAATAAGGCCCCCAGTTGTTGGCGACGGATAACAGGTGGGCCTCCTTGCCAAACTCCCGCATATCAGAAGCCTGCCCGACACCCCAGTTACCCCGGCGCAAGGCGGACATCAGAGGCGCAGGGCTGTCGGTGTGCTGAATAACCACATCGGCCCCCTGATCCATCATGGCGTTGGCAGCATCGGCCTCTTTGGCCGGATCAAACCAGGTGTTGGCCCACACCACCTTGATCTCGATATCGGGGTTCACCGACTTAGCCCCCAGATACACCGCGTTGATATCGCGAATGACTTCCGGAATCGGGAACGAGGCAATGTAACCCAGCACATTCGACTCGGTCACCAACCCGGCCGCCACTCCCGTTACATAACGCCCCTCGTAGGTCTTGGACAGATAGGTACCCACGTTATCCGCCTGCTTATAGCCGGTGGCATGCATGAAGGTGATATCAGGGAACTGTTCGGCAACCCGGATGGTGGGGTTCATAAAACCGAACGACGTGGTGAAGATAACGTCGTTGCCGGCCTGGGCCAGCATGCGGATGGTGCGCTCGGCGTCGGCACCTTCGGCCACGTTTTCCACATAGGTGGTTTGAACCTGGTCACCGAAGTGCGCCTCAACGGCTTTGCGGCCCAGATCGTGCTGGTAACTCCAGCCGTGATCCCCGATGGGGCCAACGTAGACAAATCCGATTTTCATCGGGTCTTCTGCCATTACGGAAGAAGATAAAGTCAGGGCAATGGCCGCTGCCAGACTGCGTTTCATGCTCATGCATCGTTCTCCTGAACCATTCTGAAGTTGTGTTGCACCGCCCTAAGCGGGTAACAACTTCAGATGGAGCAAAAAGCTGGCCAATTGTTCAGGTTTTTCAATGCATTGTTTTTAATGCATTTTCCATTGTCGCTTTGCCAGAATTTAAAAGGCCTGCACTACACCGGTGCGCAACGCCACACCGACAGGCAAGCCCCGGGGCAATAATCACCAGCGATCCCTTTCCTCCTCGTCTGCCTTCTCCTGCTCCGCCTTACGCTCCCGAATCTTCTCCAGCTTTTCCTTGGGAATCTTCATATTGGCGCTATCACGCAAAAACAGCAGGCTGCCGACAACCAATGCGAATGCAGCGAAAAGAAATAGCCAGCCAATGAGCGGCATAATACGGTCTCCTTGAATATCGGCCTTTACGAACAGTAGCACAGCCGGTAAAGGCGCGCTCCCGTAGCCGTTTCCGCTATAATGCCGGGCCTGCTTACCTGAAACCGGAGTACTCCAGCCACCATGCGCCAGACCATCGACCTGACTGTTGAAAGCTCCCGGCTTGCGGTAGATGCGCTGGCGGAAGCCTCTGGCCTGCCCAAGCAGCGCATCAAGGATGCCATGGCCAAGGGCGCCTGCTGGTGGACCCAGAAAGGCAAGCAGGTGCGGTTGCGGAAGGCCAAGCGGGAGCTGAAGCCGGGCACTCGCATCCAGTTGTTCTATGATGACCAGGTTCTGGCGCGCCAACCGGAAGAACCCGAATTGCTGGAGAACAAAGGTCGTTACACTGTCTGGTTCAAACCGCACGGGTTGCTGTCCCAGGGTTCGCAGTGGGGCGACCACTGCAGCCTGCTGCGTCTGGCTGAAACCGAACTGAACAAACCCTGTTTTCTGGTGCACCGGCTGGACGGGGATGCCGCGGGCATCATGTTGATCGCCCACGATGGTAAAGCCGCGGCAGCGCTGTCCCAACTTTTCTCCGGACGAACCATGACCAAGATCTACCGGGCCCGGGTAACCGGCAACCTGGTTGCAGACGACCTGCGGATCGACACGCCCCTGGACGGCAAAGCCTCGGTCAGTCGCGTGACTACCCTCAGCTATGATGCAGATTCCGATACCACCGAGTTGGAAGTCCGCATCGAAACTGGCCGGAAACACCAGATACGGCGACACCTGTCCGGTATTGATCACCCGATTGTCGGAGACAGGCTTTACGGAACAGCAGATTCTGCCGGGCTGCAACTGACCGCAGTTGAACTGGCCTTCCACTGCCCGGTCACCGGCAGACCGGTATCTTTTGCGCTAACCAACCAGGTCTCATAAACAAAGAAGGCCAGCAACGATGCTGGCCTTCTTTCTGTGCAGTGGCGATCAGACCTTGTAGAAATCCCGGTACCAGTCCACGAAGTTGGCTATGCCCTCTTCCACGGTGGTAGACGGCTTGTAGTCCACATCATTGATCAGGTCATCCACATTGGCGTAGGTCGCCGGCACGTCACCGGGCTGCATGGGCAACAGGTTCTTCTCGGCCTTTTTGCCGACCCGCTCTTCGATGATCTCGATAAACCGGGACAGCTCCACCGGGTTATTGCTGCCGATGTTGTAGATGCGGTACGGCGCCTTGCTGGTACCCGGGTCCGGCTGGGCACCGCTCCAGTCTTCGTTGGGCTGGGCGACGTTGTCCAGCGTACGGATGACACCCTCTACGATATCGTCGATGTAGGTGAAATCCCGCTTGTGATGGCCGTGGTTGAACACATCAATCGGCTCGCCCGCCAGGATCTTCTTGGTGAAGATAAACAGCGCCATATCCGGCCGGCCCCAGGGACCGTATACGGTAAAGAACCGCAGGCCGGTGGTGGGCAGGTTGTACAGGTGGCTGTAGGTGTGAGCCATCAGCTCATTGGCCTTCTTGGAGGCCGCGTACAGGCTCAGGGGGTGGTCTACGTTGTCATGCACGGAGAACGGCATGGTCTCGTTAGCGCCGTATACCGAACTGCTGGAGGCGTACACCAGGTGCTTCACGTCGTTATGGCGGCAGCCTTCCAGGATGTTCATAAAGCCAACCAGGTTGGCCTCTACGTAGGCGTGGGGGTTCTCCAGGGAATAGCGTACGCCGGCCTGGGCGGCCAGGTGCACCACCCGCTCGGGCTTGTGTTCCCGGAACAGGGCTTCCATAGCGGCCCGGTCTGCTACGTCCTGGCGCACTTCGGTGAACCCCACCTTGCCGGTTAGCCGGGCCAGGCGAGCCTCTTTCAGGTTCACATCGTAATAGTCGTTTACGTTGTCCACGCCGATGACTTCATCACCGCGATCCAGCAGTCGATGGGCCAGGTGTGAGCCGATAAAACCGGCGGTTCCCGTAACGAGGATTTTCAAGATCTGTTCTCCATGAAAAATGGCGCCCGGAGGCGCCTTTTAATGCTCGCTCAGAAGGTGAAGCCGACGCTGGCGAAGGGGCCGGAGAGCTCCACGTCCAGCTTGTCGTCGTCATCTTCGTAATCAATCGCCATTTCGCGGTAGCCTGCACGCAGCTGCAGCATGGCAATCTCGAACTGGCCGTACACGTTCACATCGTGCAGGGAGTCGCCGCTGTAGCTTACAAAGTTACCGTCAGCGCCCACAGATACACCGGTGAACGGCAGGTCGAAGCGGGCGGCCAGGTAGCCCATGGGTACCACGGCATCGACGGTGGTTTTACTGACGTTGGCGGTATTGGTCTGGTCCCGAACGATCAGCTCACCATCAAACTTGCGAGCGGTCAGGCCGAGATCCAGGTTTACCCAGTTATCCAGCACTTCGTAGTAGAAGGTGGCGTCCAGTTGGTCGAGATCCAGATCGGAGTTAACGTCGGCGTTGATGATGTCATCAAAGCCTTCGGGACCAATCTTACCGCTCCCACTCTCGGAAATGCTGGTGTAGTTCACCCGCACGTTCGGCAGCAGCGGCACCGGATGCTCGAAGTAAGCCGTGAAGTTGGCGTTGCTGTCGCTGTCCATATTGAGATCATTCTCGATATCAACGGCAGAGCCTTTGTTCACCACCTCACCGGAGAAATCGGAATCCCAGTAGCTTACGTTTGCGCCCACGCCCAGAATGTCGGCATTGGCCAACGGGGCCGCCAGTACCAGCGAACCACCTACAGCAATCATCAACTTACGCATACATCACCTTTCTGCTTGTTGTGCTTTATTCAGTCAAAGTTGATGCCAAGACGGCGACCAACTTCCTCATAGGTTTCGATGACATCACCAAGCCCTTGACGGAAACGGTCCTTGTCCATCTTCTTGCGGGTTTCCTTGTCCCAGATACGGCAGCCGTCGGGGCTGAACTCGTCACCCAGTACAATCTCGCCACCGCTGCGGCCGAATTCCAGCTTGTAGTCCACCAGCAGCATGCCGGCGTCATCAAACAGGGCCTTCAGTACGTCGTTCACCTTGTAGGTGAGCTCTTTCATCCTGGCCAGTTCCTGCTCGCCGGCCCAGCCGAAGCTGACCGCCAGGGATTCGTTTACCATCGGATCGTGCAGGGCATCGTTCTTCAGGAACAGTTCGAACGTAGGCGGATTCAGCTCCTGGCCTTCTTCTACACCCAGGCGACGGCACAGGCTGCCGGCGGAAATATTGCGAACCACACACTCCACCGGAATCATGTCCAGCTTCTTGACCAGCGATTCGGTGTCCGACAGCAGGCCCTCGAAGTGAGTCGGTACACCGGCTGCTTCCAGCTTCTCCATGATGAAGGCGTTGAACTTGTTGTTCACCATGCCTTTGCGGTTCAGCTGTTCTTTCTTCTCGCCGTCAAAGGCCGAGGTGTCATCCCGGAATACCAGAACAAAACGCTCGGGGTCGTCAGTGCGATATACGGATTTTGCCTTGCCGGCGTAGAGTTCTTCACGCTTTTCCATTGGGGTCTCCAAACGCGGGCGACCTGTCAGCCGCCCCGTTGATCAATACAGTTGTTCAAACAAACGGGTGAGCAAGTCAGATGCGCTGTACTCACCCGTGTAGTTGTCCTGCTGCTCGGCCGTTACAAACACGGCGTCGTCTTGCTGCTCAACCCGCACAGTATGGGTGTGAGTGGGTTCGTCTTTACTGCTGAACCAGGAGAACCAGCCGGGCGAGCGCTCGTCTTCGGTGCGGAAATCCACCTGGAACCAACCGGCACTGCGGTTAAGATCCATTACCTCAGCGTCGATCTCGGTCAGGGAACGGTTTACCTCAGCCCAGGTCCGGCCGTAATCCAGCTCTACCCTCACCGCAGTGGCAACGTCGCCTTCCGACAACAGTCGCACCAAAGGCTCGGCTACCATGCCAGACGCTGCCCGGGAGAAGGACTTGTTGTCTTCACGGGCTTTCAGGAACTCGCCCAGTTCACCCAGCAGGGCTTTCTGGCGCTCCAGGGCCGATTCAGAACCGGCAGCACCGTCATCCCAGCTGACCAGGCCCTCAGGGTTCTCTGCCAGTTCAACCGTGCGGACACGAATCTCGGTGGTCTTGCGGCGGATACCCGGAGCCAGGCGGGTCTGTACCAGCACCCGCGGCTCGTCGGCGGCCGGGGTGTTATCCAGGCCGAGAAGCTCACGGCTGCGCTTGCTGAAGTTGGCCAGCTCACTCTGCATAACGCCCAGCTGGGGGCTGTCGTGGGCCATGCCCAGGCCTGACTGGTTCATCCAGGCGCTGACCACCGGCCACAGCCGGCCCGGCACTTCGTTCACCAGCAGCCAGGCCCGACCATCCAGCTCTTCGATCACATAGTTCTGATCGAGAATCTCGGAGGTCATGTCCGGGGGTTTGGGAATCGACGACGGATACATCCGGCGGGAATCATCGGTATTGATGCTCCGTACCGGCATGATTTCAGAAAAACGGGACTGGTCTGCGCTCTCCGGGATTTCAATGGGCTGCCCTTCGGGCGCATCCACGTAGCGCTGGGAACGGTCTTCCAGCAAGCTGCAACCAGCCAGGCTGGTTACAAGCAGAATCCCGGCCACTGGCCGGGACATCTGCGGGGTTTTACTGCGGGCTCGTGCAAGAAACTGCATCGGCAACTCCGGTTAGCGGGTGGTTCTTACGGCTTCAGAGAACACCAGCGGCTCTGAGGGCGTCTTCCACCTCGCCGTGGAACTTCTCGCTGAGCGGTGTCAGCGGCAATCGGATGCCTTCACCAATCATGCCCATGCGCTGCAAGGCCCATTTCACCGGAATCGGATTGGCTTCCAGGAACAGCTTGCGGTTCAGCGGCATCAGCAGCTCGTTAAGGCGAGCGGTTTCGCCCTGATCACCGGCAACCGCCGCTTCACACAGCTGGGACATGGCTTTCGGAGCCACGTTCGCGGTTACCGAAACGTTACCCTTGGCGCCGGCCAGCATCAGGTCTGCGGCTGTGGCGTCGTCACCGGAGTAAACCGCCAGGCGGCCTTTAACGGCCTCGATCAGTTCGCTGCCGCGGGGAATGTTACCGGTGGCGTCTTTAATACCGACAATATTGGGAATATCAGCCAGGCGCTCAACGGTCTCGTTCAACATGTCACAGGCGGTACGCCCCGGCACGTTGTACAGAATCTGGTTCATGCCCGGTACAGCTTCGGCGATGGTCTTGAAGTGCTGGTACAGGCCTTCTTGGGTCGGCTTGTTGTAGTAAGGCACCACAAGCAGACAGGCATCGGCACCCAGTTTATGGGCTTCAGTGGTCAGTTCGATCGCTTCGCGCGTACTATTACCACCGGTACCGGCAATCACAGGAATCCGGCCGGCCACCCGTTTTATGATATGCCCGATAACCCGACAATGCTCTTTCGGGTCCAGGGTTGCGGATTCGCCGGTGGTGCCGACAGCCACAATGCCGTGAGTGCCGTTTTCGATATGAAAGTCGACCAGTTTGTCCAGATCCTCCCAGTGAATCTCACCGTCTGGATGCATGGGCGTGACCAGTGCGACAAGGCTACCCGTAATCATAAAAGCTCCGTCCGAATAAAACCGATATGGTAATGTTGGGCTCGTAACGACACAAGGGAATTCAAGGAGAACTCATGTCATCTGTAGCATTGAACCAACCCATCCCTGATTTTGAAGCCGAGGCCACCGGTGAACAGGTCATCCGGCCGGCCGACCTCAGGGGCAAAAACATCGTTATCTATTTCTACCCGAAAGACAATACACCCGGCTGCACCACCGAGGGCCAGGACTTCCGCGATCGCATGTCACAGTTCGCGGAGCTGGACACCGAAATCTTTGGTGTTTCCCGGGATGGCCTGAAGGCTCACGAGAACTTTCGGGCGAAATACGATTTCCCCTTTCACCTGATCTCAGACAAAGATGAAACCCTGTGCAAGCTGTTTGACGTCATCAAACTGAAAAAGCTCTATGGCAAGGAGCATCTTGGCATCGAACGCAGCACCTTCCTGTTCGACAAGAAAGGTGTGCTGCGCCAGGAGTGGCGGGGCGTAAAAGTACCCGGCCACGTTGACGAAGTGCTCGAGGCCGTCAAGGCGCTCTGAATCAGGTTTCCTGTGCCGGTGCGGGTATGTCTTCCTGCACCGGCCACGCGGCAAACACGGCTTTCAGCATGGTTGCCAGCGGAATCGCAAAGAACACACCCCACAAGCCCCAGATACCTCCGAAGAACAGTACCGCCACGATAATGGCCACCGGGTGCAGGTTGTTAACCTCTGAAAACAGTACCGGAACAAGCACGTTGCCATCCAACGCCTGGATAATGCCGTAAACCACCATGATCCAGATAAACTGGCTGCTCCAGCCAAAGGCGAACAAGCCGATCACGGCGACCGGCACGGTCACCACGGCGGCACCGATATAGGGAATCACCACGCTCAGCCCCACCAGCAAAGAGAGCAGCGCAGCATAGGGCATGCCCAGCAACTTGAACGCCACGTAGGTGGTCCCGCCAACGATCAGGATTTCCACGGCTTTACCGCGCACATAGTTGGCACATTGCAGGTTAACTTCGTGCCAGATACGAACCATCATCGGGCGTTGCGGCGGCAGCAGGCGGCCAATGGAATTGACGATGAGCTCCCGGTCTTTCAGGAAGAAAAACACCAGGATCGGCACCAGCACCATATAAATCAGCAGGGCCACCAGGTCCGGAATACTGGAAAGCGAGAAAGACACCAGCCACTGGGTTGCGTGCCCTACTTCCGCAGAGATTTCCGCGTAGATCAGGTTCACCGCCTCTTCGGAGACCAGATGGGGATATTCCTGCGGCAACAGTGAAAGATACGACTGCAGCTCGCGGATAATCCGGGGCGCTTCGCCGGCCAGGGTGCTCACCTGCGTCCAGATAAGCGGCAGCAGGCCGAAGATAAACCCGATCAGCACACCCATAAACATCAGGAACACCGAAATAACCGCAACCGTCTGGGGAACCCCCATGCGATTCAGCTTGGACACCAGCCCTTGCAGGATAAAAGCGACGATCAGTGATGCAATGGCCGGCGCCAGCATGGCACCGAACCAGATGACGAAAATTGTTCCTGTCACCAGCAGCAAAAAAAGGATGACCGCTTCTTCGTCCGAGAAATACTTGTGGGCCAGGCCCCGTAAAATTCTGACCATGAAAATCTCCGGAAATTAACCGCCGCACTCTATCATGAAACGATAGACGCCATTACTCTCCGATTGGCTGACAAGCCGGTGGGGCGACATGGCAACATAGGCGGGAATGTCCCGGTTAGAGCCGGCATCGGTAGCCAGCACTTCCAGCTGCTCACCCGGCGACATGCTGTTGAGCTCAAGCTTGGTCTTCAGTAACGGCATCGGGCAGCGCAGGCCGCTTGCGTCCAGACTTCGGTCAGCCATAAGAAAAAGTTACCATTAACATTCAGTCAGTATTCAGGCACGCATTATGCCGGTGGTGTTACCCTATTGCACCTCAAGAGTTGGTAATCCAAACCAGAACTTCGAAGGGCACCACTGGTCTAACGGCCATCTGAAACCGGGGCAGTATCGGAATCCATGACGCACTCCAAAAATCGCCGAAGCAGATCGCGTTCAAGCCTGGCCCTGACCCTGGCCGCCAGCCTGCTGGCCACACCGGCTGCGCTGACCGCCGACAACTCCACACTGCCCAGCATTGGCGGCAGCGGTGGCCTGATTTCCGGCCAGCAGGAGGCCGACATCGGCCAGCAGGTGATGACCTCCATCCGGCGCTCGGCCCCGCAGATCCAGGACCCGCTGGTTTACGACTATCTCAGTTCAATGATTTACCGGCTGGTGCCCTCGGCTCCGCTGGATGATCGCAATCTCAGCCTGGTACTGATCGACAGCCCTGCCCTGAACGCCTTTGCCGTGCCCGGCGGTATCGTTGGCGTGAATGGCGGCCTGTTTTTGAACGCCGCCACCGAGCAGCAGTTTGCTTCGGTACTCGCCCACGAACTGGCGCACCTGAGCCAGCGTCACTTTGCCCGGCGCATGCAGCAGCAGGAAACCAGCGCACCGCTGACCCTCGCCGGCATGATTGCCGGCATTGTGTTATCGGCAGTGACCCAGTCAGACATCGGCATCGCCGCCATTGCCGGCACCCAGGCCATCTCCATGCAGAACATGCTGGCCTACAGCCGATCCCACGAACAGGAAGCTGACCGTGTGGGCCTGGACATCCTGGCCAGCGCCGGCATGGATCCGCGGGGCATGCCGGAAATGTTCGAGATCATGATGCGCCAGAACCGTCTGCAAGGTAACCGGCTGCCGGAATACCTTTCCACGCACCCGCTCACCCAGAGCCGGGTAGCCGACACCCGCAACCGGGCCGAGCAATACCCTGACGAACGAGTGCGGGATGGCCAGGAATACCACCTTGTGCGCAGCCGGCTGCAGGTGCACTACGCCCAATCCCCGGAGATTGCGATCGAAACCTTCGAGGCCTACCTGAACCGGGACGACGCCCAGCGCAACGATGCTATCCGCTATGGCCTGGCCGTGGCCTATCACGAAGCCAGGCAGTACCAGAAGGCAGAAAACATCCTGAGGGAGCTGCTGGAAGACAATCCGGGGCGCATCACGTTTCAGGTCTCCCTGGCCGAAACACAAATCAGCCAGCAGCGCTTTGCCGAGGCCAGGAACCTGTTGCAGGGTGCGCTGTCACGCAATCCGGGCAACTACCCGATCAGCATGATGCTGGCCAGCGCCGAAATCGGTGACGGTAACGGCTCTGCAGCAGCGTCTGTACTCAGGGATATGAGCCGACAATATCCGCACCAGGAACAGGTCTGGCTGCGACTGGCAGAAGCGGAAGGTATGGCCCGCAATATTGTGGGCGTGCATCGGGCACGGGCAGAGTATGAGGTATTGATGGGAGACTGGCGTGCGGCCCAGCGCCAGTTGCGCCAGGCCCAGGAACTGCTGCCGGCCGGGTCTACCGAACGGCAGGTGATCAACCAGCGTCTGGGCGAAATTGCCAGCCGCCTTCAGGAGGCCCGCCAGTAAGGACGGGCAAGGCTGAAATCAGGCGTTGCCTGCGGCCTTCAGGTTCATATTGGCAGTAAAATCCAGCATACGGCGCAGGGGGCGCAAGGCATCCTCACGCAATGCATCGTCTACCAGCACTTCCTGGTCACCGGTTTCCAGGACATGCAGCAGGTTCTCGAGCCCGTTCATGGCCATCCAGGGGCAATGGGCACAGCTGCGGCAGGTAGCACCGTTTCCGGCAGTCGGAGCTTCAATCAAAGTCTTGTTCGGCGCCAGCTGCTGCATCTTGTAGAAGATACCGTTGTCGGTGGCGACAATGAACTCTTCATTCGGCAGGGTCTGCACCGCGTGAATCAGCTGGGACGTTGAACCCACCACATCCGCCATCTGCACCACGGCATCCGGTGATTCCGGGTGCACCAGCACGGCGGCATCCGGGTACAGGGCCTTGAGGTCTTCCAGGCCGCGGAACTTGAATTCCTCGTGCACAATGCAGGAGCCGTCCCACAGCAGCACATCGGCGCCCGTAGTCTTCTGCACGTAGTGGCCAAGGTGTTTGTCTGGCGCCCACAGGATTTTCTCGCCCCGGGCATCCAGGTGCTCAACAATAGCCTGGGCACAGCTGGAGGTAACCACCCAGTCTGCCCTCGCCTTCACGGCCGCCGAAGTATTGGCGTAGACCACCACGGTCCGGTCCGGATGCTGGTCGCAGAACTCGGAGAACTCGTCCGCCGGGCAGCCCACATCCAGCGAGCAGGTCGCCTCCAGGGTGGGCATAAGCACACGCTTTTCCGGGTTAAGGATCTTGGCGGTCTCGCCCATGAAGCGGACGCCTGCCACCACAACCGTAGACGCGGGATGCTGATTGCCAAAGCGGGCCATTTCCAGCGAGTCTGCCACACAGCCGCCGGTTTCCTCAGCCAGTCGCTGGATGTCCGGGTCTGTGTAGTAATGCGCAACCAGCACGGCATCCTTCGCCTTGAGGGCATCTTTGATGCGCGCCTCGAGGTCGGCCTTTTCACTGTCGCTCAAAGGCTTGGGCTCGGCCTGGTGGGCCAGGTGTTCCTGAACAAGGATACGGTCTTGCGCTCGTGTCATCGCTGGATCTCTGAAATACGTTTACCGCCAGAGTATATCACTTCCCCACCGCATTTCATCGGCCTGCAATATACCCGTGATAAAGCCCTGAGTGGCTGCCGGGGCTGATTGAAAGATGGTGGCCCGACAGGCAAAAAAAAAGAGCCCGAAGGCTCTTTTTTTCAACCGAATCGCCCTGAGGCACTCCGGTTTGTTGGTGGGTCGTGAAGGATTCGAACCTTCGACCAATTGGTTAAAAGCCAACTGCTCTACCAACTGAGCTAACGACCCGTAACTGTTTTGCCGGCCTTTCATCCGGCGAACACCCGCGTTGGTTTCGGGCATTCTGTGTTTGGTGGGTCGTGAAGGATTCGAACCTTCGACCAATTGGTTAAAAGCCAACTGCTCTACCAACTGAGCTAACGACCCAAACGAGGCGCACATATTACTGAATTTTTTTTGGTGATCAACCCCTTTTTTCGGGAATCTTTATATTTTTTTCCTGACTGATCACCGGACAACCGGATCGTTCAATGTGCGATCAACTTCCTGCACTGTCCAGGTATTTTTTAGCCAGGTCTGCGGCAGACGATTGCGGATAACGATCGACCACGCTCTGCATCCGGCGCACGGCTTCGTCTTTCTCGCCCAGCCGATCCAGCGCGACACCCAGCTTGTAGACCGCATCTGGCGCTTTGCGGTGATCACTGTAGCGGGTTGCCACAATCGTGAACGCCTGCTTGGCCTGCTCGGGCTGCGGCTTTGCCAGATAAACCTCACCGAGCCAGTAATAGGCATTCACGGTAAGGTCGCCTTCGGGATACTTGTCGACAAAGTCATACAGCCGGGAAATGGCGGCGTCGTAATCTTTGTCGTTACGGATCAGGCTGATGATCTCGTCGTAGGCCTGTTTCTCGTCCGCTTCCGGAGACCGGTAAACCTTCACCGGCTGTACCGGCTGCGAGCCACTGCCCCCTGAAGCGTCCGAGGCCCCGCCGGAACTTGCGGCAGCAGGCTCCGGACGCGCTTCGATCGCCTTGGAGAGATCCAGGATACGCTGGTCCAGGTCGACGTACCGATCCCGGCCCTGCTGTTGCAACCGGTTAATTTCATGCTGCTGCTCTTCAACCCGGCCCTGCAGGCGGCGAACATCGCCCTGCAACTGCTGGATCATATAGAACAGTTCGGCACTGCTCTGGGAGGAGACATTCGACGACTGTGCGTGAACGACTCCCGCCAGGCCAAGGCCCAGCGGGATCAGCACGGTCGCCATGAGCTGTTTTCTCATGGGCCCGTCCGGTTAATCAGAAGGTTTACTGGAAAATCAACTCTACGCGACGGTTCTGCGCCCGGGCGCTGTCGGAAGTGCCACGTACAGCCGGCTTCTCTTCTCCGTAGCTTACGGTTTCCATCTGGCCACGGGAAGCCCCGTTCACAATCAGGAAACGCTGGATAGCATTGGCACGGCGCTCACCAAGGGCCAGGTTGTACTCCTTGGTACCGCGGTCATCGGCGTGGCCTTCCAGGCGAACCTGCTGGCGCGGATTGTCGGCCAGGTAGCGGGCGTGGGCAACCAGCACGTCACGGGCTTCCTGCTTGATTTCGGAAGTATCGAAATCGAAGTAGAAGGTTGTGATATCACGCAGGGCCTGCTGCTCGGCCTGCTCACGGGCAGCCTGGCGCTCTTCGTCGCTCAGAACACCGGAGGAAACGCCATCGCCATCGTCGCCACCATATACCGTAGAGCCGTCATCACCGCCGACAGCCTGGACGTCAGAACCGTAGGCTTCGTCTTCCATGTTTTCGCCGGTGGAGCTACAGCCTGCTACCAGTCCGGCAGAAAGTACCATAGCGAACACTTTTGTTGAGAATGACAGTTTCATACTTCCTTTCCCTCTTTTTGAGTTTGCTTAAATCAGTTTTTCTGCCCGCGCTAACAGCCTCAGCGGGTGATCGGCCCCCAGGCCGGTTCTCTTACATCGCCATCGGCCGCAGGCAGGCTGTAGGCCGCACCGCCGTCGGCAGAAACAACGGTCAACACGCTGGCTCCGTTCTGGCCGGTGGCATAGATCAGCAGTCGGCCATTGGGCGACACACTGGGTGATTCATCCGATTCGGTGCGGGTGATAATGCTTTCATCACCGGTTTTCAGGTTGGTGCGGGCAATGTGGAATGCCCGGTCCCGCTGGTGCACGTAATACACGTACTCACCCTTGTTATCCGGCCGAGGCCGTGCGTTGTAACGACTGCCGAAGGTGATCCGGCGCGGCTCGGCACCCGGGCGCTCCATGAAGTAGATCTGCGGGCCACCGGAACGGTCCGAGGTAAAGTAAATGCCCTTGTTGGCATAGTCCCAGGCCGGCTCGGTGTCGATGGCCCAGTGGTTGGTCAGCTTGGTGGTTTTCCGGCTGGCCAGGTCCATCTGGTAGATTTCCGCATTGCCGTCACGGGACAGGGTCATCAACAGGGACTTGCCGTCTTCCGACCAGGCCGGGGCCGAGTTCAGGCCGGAGAAATCCGCTACCTTGTCCCGCTGTCCGGAAGACAGCTCGTGCACGTAGATGGCTGGCTTGCCAGTTTCGAACGACACATAGGCCAGCTTCTTGCCGTCCGGCGACCAGGCCGGGGACAGAATCGGCTCACGGCTTTCCAGCCGGATTTTTGCCCGCTTGCCGTCCACGTCACTGACCTGGAGCCGGTAACGCATCTGGTCGTCCTCACCGCTCACCGTCACATAGGCGAGCTTGGTGGAGAACACGCCCGGCTCTCCGGTAATGGCTTCGTAAATGCGGTCGCTGATGTGATGCGCCAGGGTGCGGACGCTGCCAACACCGGCAGCTGCGGTCTCACCCAGGATCCGCTTCTCCTGGTTTACATCAAACAGTTCATAGCGGGCCTGAACCCTGTCGCCACTGCGGGTCAGTTCGCCTACCAGCACATAGCGCTGGCCGAGCATGCGCCAGTCCCGGAAGTACACATCCGAACCCTTCGATGGCAGGCTCAGCATTTTCGAGGGTTCAAGCGTGCGGAACTCACCGCTCATGGTGAGGTCGCCCTGTACGATACTGCTCACCTTGTCGCCCGGCGGCATGGCGCCGCTTTCGGCAAACGGCACAACCGACACCGGAATGGCCGAGTTCGCCCCTTCGGTTATCCGGATCAGCAGCTCGGCGCTGGCGTTACCTGCCGACAGCATCATCGCTGCCAGCCAGCCGGTCAGGAGCATTTTCACGGTTGTTTTATGGCAACTCGTTTTTTGTGTCATATCAGTCCCTGGCCTCACCGCAGGCGTTGCGGATTGAATTCAATCGTAAACTGGCGGAAGTACCGCTCGAAAGTATCCCTGTCGTCCGGTACCGGGTAGCGGTTAAGCGAGCGGGCCGCACCCAGCGCCGAGTTATCGAATGCTGTATTACCACTACTGCTGACCAGCCGCACATTGGCGAGTTCCCCGGTCGGCAACAGGGTGATCTGCAGCCTGGCCACCATGTTCTCTGTGGCGGAAGACGGCGGATACCAGGCCTGGCTCAGACGGTCCCGAATCAGGGCCTGGTACTTTTCGCTGTCACTGAGCATCCGGGCTTCCCGGGCTCGTGCCGCTGCTGCCTCCTGCTGGCGCCGTGCTTCTGCCTCACGTTCCTGCCGCGCCTGCTCAGCCAGTGCTTCCAGCTGCTGTTCTTTCAGGCGGCGCTCGGCTTCTTTGCGTTTGCGCTCTGCCTCTTCCCGGGCTTGCTGTTCCTGGCGCTGGCGTTCGGCCTCCTCACGGCGGCGCTGCTCTTCTTCCGCCTTACGCTTAGCCTCTTCGCGGGCACGCTGTTCCTGCTCGGCTTTCTGGCGAGCACGCTGCTTTGCCTCGGCTTCCGCTTTCTGGCGGGCGGCTTCTTTCTCGCGAGCCTGTTGCTCGGCCAGCTCCCGGGCTTTCGCCTCCTGCTGTTTGCGCTCCTGCTCTCGCTTGCGAGCCTGCTCTTCGGCCTCTTTGCGCCTGGCTTCTTCCTGTTGCCGCTTGCGCTCGGCTTCCGCTTGCTGCCGCTCTTTCTCTTCCTGCAGGCGACGCTCTTCTTCCTTGTCTCGCTGATCCTGCTCGTCGACCACCGGGCTGGGTTTGGGCTCGGGGCTTACCAGCCTTGCCGAGATACTGCGGGGCTCCGGTTCCTGTACAGGATTGGTCCACGACCAGCCTGCCAGGGCAATCACCAGAAGCAACACATGCAGCACCACCGATAACACAACCGGCGACTTCCACGGTGGCGTATCGGTACTGATCGTTTCCCGTTCGTGACCTGTCACAACTCGTTCGCCACCTTGTTACGGGTTAGTGTCGGGCATGTCTGTGATAAGTCCAACGCCACTGGCGCCGGCCGCCTGCAGTGCCGCCATCAGGCGCACCACAACACCGTAATCCACAAACTCGTCCCCGCGTACCATGATTTCACTGTTGGCCCGCTGGGAAAGAATCTTCGCCACCTGGTCGGTCACTTCGTCCAGCGACATCGGATCGCCGCCACGATCACCCACTTCCAGGTAATAGGCGCCATTGGCATCCACCGACACGGTAATGGATTCCACGTCTTTGTCCTGCTGGATCGGGTCAGACGTGGTCTCCGGCAAATCCACCTTCACCCCCTGGGTGAGCATCGGCGCCGTCACCATAAAGATCACCAGCAGCACCAGCATTACGTCAATGTAGGGCACCACGTTGATTTCCGACATCGGCCTGCGCCGCTGCTGGGGCATCATTCCCATGCCTTTCATACCGCTTCTCCCCTTTGCCCGGTGTCAGCCATCAGCCTGCGGCCTGGTCGTTGTTGTGAACCCGGCGATGCAGGATGCTGGAGAATTCCTCCGCGAAGGTCTCGTAGTTCTTCAGCAAGGCATCAGACATAGCTGCGAACCGGTTGTAGGCAATAACCGCCGGAATCGCGGCAAAAAGACCCATGGCGGTGGCGATCAGAGCTTCGGAAATGCCCGGCGCAACCGTAGCCAGGGTTGCCTGCTGAACCTGCGCCAGGCCCCGGAAGGAGTTCATGATGCCCCAAACGGTACCGAACAGGCCCACGTAGGGACTGGTGGAACCCACCGTAGCCAGGAACGGCAAATGGGTTTCGAGCCGCTCCTGCTCCCGGGAGAAGGCCACCCGCATGGCGCGCTGGGCACCTTCCATGACCGCATCTGCGTCCCGGCTTTGCTGGCGCAGGCGGGAAAATTCCTTGAAACCGGACCGGAACACCGCCTCCATGCCGGAGTACGGCGTGGGGTCTGAGCTTACTTCCTTGTACAGCTGGCCCAGGTCCATGCCAGACCAGAACCTTTCTTCAAAGGCCAGCTGCGCACGCTTGGCCTTGCGAAACACCTGCAGGCGCTGAAAGATTAAAGCCCAGGACATAACCGAGGCTGCCACCAGCAGCAACATAACCAGTTGCACCAGTACCCCGGCGTTCGCAATCAGATGCCAGACTGAAAGTTCCGCTTCCACTATCTACTCCCGACCAAGTTTATATTTTTCAATTCGTTACGCGGAGTTCTTAAGAATCTCCAACATGTTTTCCGGCAAGCGGCGGGGCTTCCCGGTATCCAGTGCAATGCACGCCACCCGCACTTCTGCCTCACACAATAACTCCCGGCTCTCCGCCTTCAGTACCTGCTGGCGAAAGCTCATCCATACCCGGGACGATGCCACCGGCTCGGCAGTAACCAGCAGCTGGTCATCCAGCTTTGCCGGCGTCCGGTAATGGATGTTCATGCGCTGCACTACGTAGCTGATGTTGTCCTCAAGGCCAGCCCGAAGGCCCACACCCCGGCTGCGAACCCATTCGGTTCGTGCCCGCTCCATGTAGTGCAGGTACTTGGCGTGGAAAACAATACCACCGGCATCCGTATCTTCTATATACACCCTGATAGGTAGTTCGAAGATATTCGGGCTGTTCTCAGTCAAAACGATCTTCCTCCCTACCGGATTTCGGCGGCACCACACCGAAATGCTGGTAGGCGTTGGAGGTCACCATACGCCCCCGGGGGGTGCGCACCATGTAGCCTTGCTGGATCAGGAACGGTTCCAGCACATCCTCGATGGTGCCCCGCTCCTCGCTGATTGCTGCCGCCAGGCTCTCTACGCCCACCGGCCCACCATCAAACTTTTCGATCATCGCCAGTAACAGGCGGCGGTCCATGTGATCAAAGCCCTGGCTGTCTACTTTCAGCATATTCAGGGCCTGGTCGGCGATATCGGCGGTGATATGACCGTCTGAACGCACTTCCGCGAAGTCCCGCACCCGGCGCAGCAGCCGGTTGGCAATCCGTGGTGTGCCCCGGGAGCGGCGGGCAATCTCGAAGGCACCGGACTCATCAATTTTCACTGACGACAGGCGGGCCGAACGGATGATGATGTGGGTAAGGTCCTGGGTGTTATAGAACTCAAGCCGCTGCACAATGCCAAAGCGATCCCGCAACGGCGAAGTCAGCAGGCCGGCACGGGTGGTGGCACCCACCAGCGTGAACGGTGGCAAGTCCAGCTTGATGGAGCGGGCGGCCGGCCCTTCTCCGATCATAATATCCAGCTGGTAGTCTTCCATGGCCGGATACAGCACTTCTTCAACCGCAGCGCTCAGGCGATGAATCTCGTCGATAAACAGGACATCGCCTTCTTCCAGGTTGGTGAGCATGGCGGCCAGGTCGCCGGCTTTCTCGAGCACCGGTCCGGAGGTGGTCTTGATAGACACCCCCATCTCGTTGGCAATGATGTTGGCCAGCGTGGTTTTACCCAGCCCCGGCGGGCCGAAGATCAACACGTGGTCCAGGGCTTCCTGCCGGGCACGGGCGGCAGAAATGAAGATCTCCATCTGTTCACGGACACTGGGCTGGCCAACATACTCGGATAGCAGCGTAGGCCGGATGGCCCGGTCCTGCACTTCTTCGTAGTCTCCGGCTGTCGCCGATATCAGTCGGTCCGATTCAATCATGGCATTATCCGCTTGCTGGGAATAAACAACGTGCCCATTGGTTGCCCCTGAATTCCAGGTTGCACCAATTGTACAAAGGGCTTGGTTCGAGTCACGTTACGCTCTCTACACAATAGTGTCATGGAGCGACACAAAAAAGCCGGGACATCACCCGGCCGGTATCATGTTCTTCAGGGCAAGCCGGATCAGCATTTCGCTGGTCATCTCCGGCTCGGCTACCTTGCTGATGGCCTTTGCCGCTTCCTGGGGTTTGTAGCCCAGGGCAATCAGGGCCGCTTCTGCTTCGTCCCGCGGGTCCGGGCCTGTTGGCGAGTGGTTGCCTGGGCCACCTGATGCAGCCGGGGTGTCCGGCATCGTCGGCACAAACTGCCCTTCCAGCTGGCCGATACGGTCCGCCACCTCGATCAGCAGTCGCTCTGCAGTCTTTTTGCCGACACCGGGCAGTTTCACCAGGGCGTTGACGTCTTTCACTTCCACGCAGCGGATAAACTGCTGCGCATCCAGGCCAGAGAGTATGCCTACCGCCAGCTTGGGGCCTACACCGTTAACCTTGATCAGCAGGCGGAACAAATCACGGTCGAGCCGTGAGGCAAAGCCGAACAGGCTCTGGGCATCTTCCCGCACCGCAAAATGGGTGTGCAGGGTGACTTCCTGGCCCGCATCCGGAAGATGAAAAAACGTGGTGTAGGGAATGTCGATTTCGTAACCCAGGCCGGAGCATTCCACCAGAACGTGCCCCGGCGCCTTCTCCAGCAATATTCCTCGAATACGACCAATCAAAGCAGGACTCCTGTAGCTGTTGCCAGCCGGTTATTGTTGTCGCACACGCCCGCTACGCACCTTGCCACCAGACCGTGCCAGCTTCATGACACTCTGGTTCATATGGGCATGGCAAAGGGCAATAGCCAGGGCATCGGCAGCATCGGCCTGGGGCTTGCGGGACAACCCCAGCAGCGCCTGTACCATATGCTGCACCTGGGACTTGTCCGCACCACCGGTACCCACCACCGCCTGCTTGACCTGCCGGGCCGAGTACTCGTGTACCGCCAGACCACTGTTGGCAGCACTGACAATGGCGGCTCCCCTGGCCTGCCCCAGTTTCAGGGCGGAATCCGGGTTGCGGGCCATAAACACCTGCTCGATGGCAAATTCTTCAGGGCGATACTCGCCAATGAGAAGCGCAAGGCTTTGGAAGATGGTTTGCAGACGCTCGGCCATGGGCTTTTCCCCCACCCGGATGCAGCCGCTGTCGATGTACTCGATGGTGCGACCTTCCACGCGGATGATGCCATAACCGGTAATTCGGGAACCGGGGTCTACCCCCAGGATGATTGCCATCCGTCTGCCCTCGGAAGTGGGAGAGTTTGGCCAGGCCGGAGGTGGCGCACCACCTCCGGCATTGTGCCCTTACTCTTTGTCTTCTGCCTTGTTGCCTTCAACGGCCTTGGCAGAGCGGCGCAGGCGGATGTGCAGTTCTTTCAGCTGCTTTTCATCAACCTCGCCCGGCGCCTGGGTCATCAGACAGGTGGCGCTCTGGGTTTTCGGGAAGGCGATGACATCGCGGATAGACGAAGAACCGGTCATCAGCATCACCAGGCGATCCAGGCCAAAGGCCAGACCACCGTGCGGCGGGCAACCGAACTTCAGGGCATCCAGCAGGAAGCCGAACTTGGCGCGGGCTTCTTCCTCGCCAATGCCGAGGATGCGGAATACGGCTTCCTGCATTTTCTCGTCGTGGATACGGATGGAACCACCACCCAGCTCGGTACCGTTCAGAACCATGTCATAGGCACGGGACAATGCATTCGCCGGGTCTGCGGCCAGGTCTTCCGGGCTGCAGGACGGTGCGGTGAACGGGTGGTGGATAGCCGTCAGGCCGCCGTCCGGCAGTTCTTCGAACATCGGAAAGTCCACAACCCACATCGGAGCCCACTCGCAGGTGAGCATGTTCAGGTCGTGGCCAACCTTGATGCGCAGGGCACCCAGGGCTTCGTTCACCACGGTAGCCTTGTCGGCACCGAAGAACACGATGTCGCCGTCTTCTGCGCCCACGCGCTCCATGATAGCCAGGGCAACGTCATCACCCAGGAACTTAACAATCGGAGACTGCAGGCCTTCTGCGCCCTTGGCCAGCTCGTTGACCTTGATGTAGGCCAGGCCTTTAGCGCCATAGATACCAACAAACTTGGTGTAGTCGTCAATCTGCTTACGGGTCAGCTCGGCACCTTTGGGCACACGCAGGGCGGCCACGCGGCCTTTCGGGTCCTTGGCGGGGCCGGCAAACACCTTGAAGTCGACACTTTCAACCAGGTCGCCCACGTCTTGCAGCTCGAGCGGGATACGCAGGTCCGGCTTGTCGCTGCCGTAGCGCTGCATGGCCTCGGAGTACGGCATGCGCGGGAATTCCGGCAGGTCGACATCCAGCACGTCTTTGAACAGTGCACGGATCATGTCTTCGTTCAGCTTCATCAGGGCCTCTTCATCAATGAAAGAGGCCTCGATGTCTACCTGGGTGAATTCCGGCTGACGATCGGCCCGCAGGTCTTCGTCACGGAAGCACTTGGCAATCTGGTAGTAACGATCAACGCCGGACACCATCAGCATCTGCTTGAACAGCTGCGGAGACTGGGGCAGCGCGAAGAAGGAGCCTTCGTGGGTACGGCTCGGCACCAGGTAGTCGCGGGCACCTTCCGGTGTGGCACGGGTCAGGATGGGGGTTTCCACATCCATGAAGCCGCGGCTGTCCAGGAAGTTACGGATGTAGCTGGTTACCCGCGAACGGAAACGCAGGCGGTTGATCATTTCAGGACGGCGCAGGTCGATAAAGCGGTAGCGCAGGCGAACGTCTTCACCAACGTCTACATGCTCATCCAGCGGGAACGGAGGCGTGGCGGCGGCGTTCAGGATGGTGACTTCCTTGCCCAGCAGCTCCACCTGGCCGGTCGGCATGTTGTTGTTTTCGGTACCTGCCGGGCGACGACGCACGCGGCCGGTTACTTTAACCACAAACTCGCTGCGAACTTTCTCTGCCAGGGCAAAGCTTTCCGGGGTGTCCGGGTCGACAACCACCTGGGACATGCCATCCCGATCCCGCAGATCCAGGAAAATTACCCCACCGTGGTCACGGCGGCGGTGTACCCATCCGCAGAGTGTAACTTCCTGATCAATGTGAGATTCGTTGATCCCACCGCAATAATGACTGCGCATATCGGTTCCCGTTACGTTTAATGTGTACGTTTGACTTTGAATTCTGGGCGATCGGCGCCCGCATCAGGTGGGGGAAAGGCCTTCCGAAAAACGCTCGAGACATCCCTGTGCGCTTCTGCTCCGCCATCCATGGCTCCGCAAATTTTCGGAAGGCCTTTCCCCCACCTGACGCCATTGTGTTCCCGACCTCAAAGATGTTGGGCCGGCACAAATGAAAGCCGCTCATTATAAACATATTGGGATTGAAAATCAGGCGTCAGGCACCGGAGTTATTGTCAAATCTGGTGTATGACCATCAGGCAGCGTTCCTGCCAGATTGATCTTCCACCTGTATTCCATCCTGAAACTGCACGTTGTCCACGACCAGCTTCAGTTGGTCAAACCCCTTGATTCGCTTCCAGCGTT
>NZ_JADARC010000013.1:0-10081 GCF_016464245.1 Marinobacter sp. bablab_jr003 | reverse complement strand
CGCCTGTTTTCCGCCAAAACGGCGGGAAATAGGCAAAAATCGAACAAAACAGAGGGTGATAACGCCAAAATCGCGCTTGAATGGCTTTTTTTCGAGTTGAAAAGCGATTCAGCGATAAATCAGGCGTTAATCAGACCCTCCTAAGGTTTGCGGTACGGTAATAAATTTAGCGCCGAGATTCCAGTAAATCAATACTATAGCCAGTCATGCTATTTTCATGACTGGCAACGTTCTTTGTATGAGAAGCAAGCTTCGCTTGTTAGCTCTGCCTAAGCGGAACGTACTAGTCGTCACTTGAATCTGCTATTCCCGCCTCCTTCATCTGCTTGTGTAATTTTTGATGTTTCAGGCAGAGTTCTTGCCTGTCAACGGTTTCCACGGTCTTGTTCGGATAGCTCCTTGCCTCGTTAATCCTGTCGGCTAAGCCAGAATCGGCGTAGGCAAAGGAACTAAACAGTGCTGTCATTGCTATGGCTGTAATGATGCTCTTCATGACGAACTCCTTGATTTGTTGCTCCAGGCCCATGCAACTGGGCCTCTAGTAGATACCGCTGATGCCCACCAGCGGTATTTCTGTTATCATTTGCTGTACGTTACCTTCTGCTCCATTTGTTTCTTCTCTAAAGCACGATGGTAGGCTCGTCCTTCTTCACTTATCATCTGTCTTCGCGCCTCCATTCCAACTTCTGACAATCCATAGCGTGTCATTTCTTTGTGGAGTCGCTGCTGCGGCGAATACTATTAATGATTTCATAGTTTCACCTCCTGTTTGGTTGATGGTTTCATTAGATCATTAGTTCCTGAAACCTGACTGAAAAAACAAAAAAAGTTTATTAACGATTTGATAACTTTTGTTAGTGATAAAAATAGTTGAGCCAGATCAATATAAAATTTGTGCGCACTTAATTTCAGCTTCGTTTCAGCTTTGAGATCTAATATAAGTGCTCTTATATGCTTTCCACGGAGATCTCAAGTTGTCCATCCGCACCTTTTTTACTAAGCAGACTATTTTGGGTGTGTTGCTGTTTAGCAGCATTTCTGCGTGGGCTCAGCCCAGACTGGAGCTCCAGAGTGTCATCGAAGCAGCAACTGAACGCGATCCCTGGCTCGGCCAGAGCTCTTACAAACAAGATGCGCTGATGGAAGAGTCTGTTGCTGAGGGCGCGCTTCCCGATCCCCGGGTAACGATCGGCGCGGCAAATCTGCCTCTGGATACTTTTGATACCGGGCAAGAGCCCATGACCCAGGGCATGATTGGCATTACACAGCGAATTCCTCGTGGAGACAGCCGCCGCTTGGCTAGCGCAAAGAAAGAAGAACTGGCCGGTGTACAGCCTTACCTCCGACAGAATCGTCGTGCGCAGGTCACCGAAACGGCGACCCACCTATGGCTCGATCTTTGGAAAGCCCAGGAAAGCATCCGCCTCATTGAACAGAACCGGGGGCTGTTCGAGCAATTGGCGGATGTTGCGGAAGCTGGATATACCTCCGCGACAATGGGCTCCAGACAACAAGATGTTATTCGTGCTTCGCTGGAATTGACTCGGCTTGAAGATCGGCTGACCGCTTTGCATACTCAGTTGGCTTCCAGCAGAGAAGCTCTAGGGGAATGGATCGGTTCCAGGCGGGCCCAGCTCTCGGTCGCCGAAAACATTCCTCCTCTGTTATTGGCAGATGTTTCCAGCAGCTGGCCGGAGACCAGTGTGGAGTCTGTCATCCGTCACCCGTCGGTTCGCGCCACAGATCAACTGATTGATGTACAGGGCATTGACGTAGACCTTGCCAGGGAAGCCTACAAACCAGAGTGGTCGGTCTTCGCACAATATGGTTACCGTGACCGAGCTCCGAACGGCCAGGACAGGGCAGACCTGTTTTCTATTGGTATCGGTTTTGACCTGCCCATATTCACAGGAAGCCGGCAAGACCGACGGCTCAACGCGTCTGCAGCCAGACTGGAAGCCGAAAAAACGGATCGGGTTCTGAGAATCCGATCGCTCAAGGCGAAGGCGCGCTCGGCGTTGGCCCGCATTGAGCGATTGGATGATCGGATTGACTTGTATCAGCAAACTCTTCTTCCGCAGATGGAAGAGCAGGCCGATGCCTCGCTGACCGCCTATAACAATGACGACGGTGATTTTGCTGAGGCGGTACGCGCAAGGATCTCCGAACTCAATGCCGAGGTCGAATTGATCCAGATGATGGCCGAGCGGGCCAAAACTCTGGCAAGTTTCCGTTATTTGACCACGGAAGCCTCAAACATTCCCTCCTTTTCAATGACCGATTTGCAGGATTGATCATCATGGCTAATTTCATTCGTCCATTGGGCTTTATAGTGCTCGGCGGGATCGCTGGCGTCGGTGCCGCCTATTGGCTGGCACCGGGAATGGTTTCAGATCCAACCGTAGATGGGGTCGGTAACGAGGAAAAGGAGCCGCTCTACTGGGTGGCGCCCATGGACCCTAATTTTAAAAGCGACAAACCCGGGAAATCACCTATGGGGATGGACCTGATTCCAGTGTTTGAGGATGCCGGGTCAGCTGACGACCCGGCCGGTACCGTTCGTATTTCGCCTGCCGTGGTCAACAACCTGGGAGTTCGCACCGAGCCCGTCATCCAGGGACGCTTGCCGAACACCATCACTACTGTGGGCTACGTCCAATATAACGAAGATGAGATGGCCCACGTGCATCCCAGAGTAGAGGGCTGGATCGAAGCGCTCTACGTGAAAGCTGAGGGGGAACCAGTCGAAAAAGGCAAGCCTCTGTATACCCTCTATTCACCCACATTGGTCAATGCTCAGGAGGAGTTGCTCCTGGCACTGAACCGGGGGAATCAGCGACTGATCAATGCCGCTGAGGAACGGTTGGCTGCTCTGAATGTGCCGGCTAGCCTGATACGGCAGCTGCGCCAGACAAGAAACATACAGAGAACGATGACCGTATACGCCCCAAGCTCGGGCGTTGTCGACAATCTGAACGTTCGCGAGGGCATGTTCATAAAGCCCGGAGACCGGGTTTTGTCGATTGCTGCACTGGATGAAGTCTGGGTGATTGGCGAGGTATTTGAAAGCCAGCTCTCGGCCGTGGAGGGCGATAGCCGGGTGATGATGACCCTGGATTACATGCCCGGGCGCCAGTGGCGCGGAAAAGTGGACTATGTGTATCCCGAGGTTAATCCGGAAACCCGGACGGCCCGGGTCCGGATGCGGTTTGACAATTCCGACGGAGCTTTGCTGCCCGGCATGTTTGCTCGCCTGGAGGTCCAGGGGGATCGTGGGCAAAGACGCCTGTTGGTGCCGCGTGAATCGATCATCCGCACTGGACAAAGCGACCGTCTGGTGGTGGCGCTGGAACAGGGTGCCTTCAAGTCCGTCAACGTCACGGTAGGGCGGATTGGCGACAAGTACGCAGAAATACTGGAAGGCATTAAGCCTGGCGATACCGTGGTGACCTCTGCGCAGTTCCTGATCGACTCCGAGTCCAGCAAGACTTCGGATTTCCAGCGAATGTCGGCATCAGGCAGCAACGCCATGGATTCACAGATGGATCATTCGGGGCACGTCATGGATCCGGAGAAAGCGGAGCCCAAAAGCGAACCTGAGGCGATGGACCATAGTTCCATGAATCATGGCGGAGGCGAATCATGATCGCAGCCATCATTCACTGGTCTGTTCGTAATCGATTTCTGGTATTGCTGGCCACCTTGCTTATTACAGGGCTTGGCCTCTACTCGCTGAGCAAGACGCCGGTAGATGCGCTGCCGGATCTTTCGGATGTGCAGGTCATTATCAAAACCAGCTTTCCGGGCCAGGCACCACAAGTGGTGGAAGACCAGGTGACCTATCCACTGACCACCGCCATGCTGTCGGTGCCGGGTGCCAAGACGGTCCGGGGTTACTCCTTCTTTGGGGACTCCTACGTCTATGTGATCTTCGATGAAGACACCGACATGTACTGGGCTCGCTCCCGGGTGCTGGAGTACCTGTCCCAGGTGGCCCCGAGCCTTCCAGACTCGGCCCGCCCGCAACTGGGGCCGGACGCAACCGGGGTTGGCTGGGTTTACCTCTACGCTCTGGTGGATCGCACCGGGAACAACGATCTGAGCCAGCTGCGCAGCCTGCAGGACTGGTTTCTGAAATACGAACTCCAAACAGTGCCAGGCGTGTCCGAAGTGGCCGCGCTTGGTGGCATGGTGAAGCAGTATCAGGTCAAGGTCAGCCCGGAAAAACTCAGGGCGTTGGGTATTCCTCTGGCTCACATCCAGAACGCCATCAAGAGGGGCAATCAGGAAGTGGGCGCCTCGGTCATCGAGATGGCCGAGGCGGAATACATGGTGCGCACGTCCGGCTACATCCAGTCCCGTGAGGACCTGCTGTCGATTCCGTTGGGGCTTGATGACAACGGCACCCCCGTGCTCCTGAAAGACGTGGCCACTGTTGAGATTGGGCCGCAGATGCGGCGCGGGGTGGCTGAGCTGAATGGCGAAGGCGAGACCGTCGGTGGCATAGTAGTGATGCGCTTCGGTGAAAACGCCCAGGCAACCATCAATGGCGTGAAGGCGAAACTGGAGGAACTGAAATCCAGTTTGCCGGAAGGTGTCGAGGTGGTAACGGTTTATGATCGCTCCGGTCTGATTGAGCGGGCGGTGAATAATCTCGGGTTCAAGCTGCTTGAAGAGTTTCTGGTGGTGGGCCTGGTGTGCATCATCTTTTTGTTCCACGTTCGCTCGTCGTTGGTGGCGATTCTCAGCCTGCCGGTTGGCATTCTGGCGGCCTTTATTGTCATGTACTGGCAGGGAATCAACGCCAATATTATGTCCCTCGGGGGGATTGCGATTGCGATCGGGGCGATGATCGATGGCGCCATCGTCATGATCGAGAACATGCACAAACATATGGAGCGGACCCCGTTAACCCCTGAGAACCGATGGGAGGTCGTGGCCAGATCGGCCTCCGAGGTCGGGCCAGCCCTGTTTTTTTCGCTCCTGATCATCACCGTCAGTTTTGTGCCGGTATTTGCGCTGGAAGCGCAGGAAGGCCGGATGTTTGCACCGCTGGCTTTCACGAAGACCTACGCCATGGCAGCCAGTGCGGCCCTGGCGGTGACGCTGGTTCCCGTGCTCATGGGCTATTTTATCCGTGGCAAGGTGCTGCCGGAACACAAGAATCCCGTGAACCGTCTGCTGGTCGGTGTTTATATGCCGGCGCTGAAGCTCGTCCTTCGATTCCCGAAAAGTACGGTTATGGCCGCACTGCTTGCACTGGTTGTGGGCCTGTGGCCGGCCACCAAAATCGGGAGTGAATTCATTCCTCCGCTGGATGAGGGCGACCTGATGTACATGCCAACCACCTACCCGGGTATTTCAATTGGCAAGGCCCGGCAGCTGCTGCAGCAAACCGACAAACTGATTGCCACGGTACCGGAAGTAAAAACGGTATTCGGCAAAGTCGGGCGGGCGGATACCGCGACCGATCCAGCACCGTTGACGATGATCGAGACATTTATCCAGTTAAAGCCCAGGGATGAATGGCGGGAAGGGATGACGACGGAAAAGCTCAAGCAGGAGCTCAATACCCTGATCCGTTTCCCGGGGGTAACTAATGCCTGGGTCATGCCCATCATAACCCGCATCGATATGCTGGCAACGGGCATTAAAACACCCGTTGGCATAAAGGTAGCGGGCCCGGATCTTGCCATTATTCAGGACATCGGCAAACGCCTTGAGGAGATCATGGTCGACATCCCCGGCACCGCCTCTGTTTATTCTGAGCGGGTCGCCGGCGGCCGATACATCAAGGCGGATATCGATCGGGAACGTGCAGCCCGTTATGGACTGAACATAGCGGACGTTCAGCAAGTTGTTGCTTCGGCGATTGGCGGTATAAACGTATCGCGGACGATCGAAGGGCTTGAGCGCTACCCGATTAATCTGCGTTACCCCCAGGACTACCGGGATTCTCCAGAGAAGCTGGAGCAGTTGCCCATCGTTACGTCAACGGGGCAAAGGATTGCGCTTGCCGATGTCGCCGATATCCGGGTAGAAGATGGTCCTCCCGCCATCAAAAGTGAAAACGCCCGCCTCAATGGCTGGACCTTCGTGGATATTGAAGGGGTTGATGTCGGCACCTATGTGGAGCAGGCCATGGCTACCGTTAACGAGGAGCTCGATCTGCCTGCGGGCTATTCGGTTACCTGGTCTGGCCAGTATGAGTACATGCTGCGTGCCAAGGAAAAGCTGACCTACGTGGTGCCGCTGACGCTGGCTATCATTATCATTCTGCTGTTCCTGAACTTCCGTCGTTTTGCGGAAGTGGGCATCATCATGGGTACGCTGCCGTTTGCCATGATTGGTGCAATCTGGCTGATGTATCTGCTGGGCTATAACTTCTCCGTTGCGGTCGGTGTAGGTTTCATTGCGCTGGCCGGCGTTGCCGTGGAGATTGGTGTCATCATGCTGGTGTATCTGAACCAGTCTTACGAGGAAATGTTGCAAACCTGTAAGGAGAAGGGGGCGACTCCAAGACGCGAGACGTTGCGCCATGCCGTGCTTCATGGTGCCGGATTGCGCGTGCGGCCTATAATGATGACTGCTGCTGCTATTATCGGAGGTTTGGTGCCTATCATGGTTAGCACTGGTACCGGCTCCGAAGTCATGGGGCGCATAGCTGCACCAATGGTCGGTGGGATGATATCTGCTGTGATTTTGGCGCTGTTGGTGATACCGGTAGGTTACTATCTCTGGAAATGCAGGAGTATTTCCGAAGGGTAAAGAAAACTAGACCTCGCCATATTACTTTCGAGATTCTGGCGAGGTCTGATGATGCATTGGTGTCTGGGTAATGTTGTTATAAAGCAAGAGCCTGGGTATTGTCCCAGGCAGATATTCTGGCATCATATTGCTTGGGGAGGTTTCCGGCCCTCTAAAAGGCCGAGAACAACAGCGATGAGGTAGGCAAACTTGATGGCGCTCAATCATGTCTTGCATGAAGTCCTCGTGCCTTTGTGATTCGCCATTCGTTTGGATTCTGCATGATAAGGTATGTTACGTAGCGCGTCTGTTAACCATGCCCATAGGTATGAGCTCCCTCGTGCTTGTAGTCAGGGTGTTCAAATTCCAGTGTTGAATGAGTTATGTTGAATTCTTTCACCAGAGCCTGTTTTATCCTGTCCTTGAGTTTCTCAAGTTCATTCCACGCACTCATCTCGACAACCACACGGGCGTCGAGCGAGGCATCATGCTCACCCACCTGCCAAAAATGTACGGGGTGAAGTCGATAACTCCTTCTAAGTCTGATACTGCCCCAATGACGGAATCTGTGCCGATATCCTAGGGACTCCCCAGCATGAGTGTTCTGATGGTCCCGCCAATTTCTGTCAGGTCCAGGTAGAGAATATAGCTGGCCATGCCAATGGTGATTGCGGAATCAACCCAGCGCATGTCGTAGAGCAAGATAAGAGCTCCGCCTATAAACACTGCTATTGACGCAAACGCATCAGACAAGTTGTGTAAAACAACGCATGAATATTAACGCTGCCCTTCTGCATTGAGTAGGTCAGCAGCGCGCTCAACGCGTCCATTATCAGTGCAACAATGTAAGTCAGACTACCCAACACCCCTTGAGTTCCAGCGGATCTGGGAACCGCATGACACCCTCGTATATCAGGTAGGGCCCTATCATGATCAAGGTGGTGTATTTAACAGCGCAACACCTACCTTTATTCGCCCGTAGCCGAAGGTCAGCTTTTATTCAGCCGGGCGACGCGCAATCTTACGGGCCGCGAACGCGATAATCAGCGATGCCATGTCCCAGAAGTTATGTATAGCATCGGCAATCAGCGCCAAGCTGCCGGCAAAGTCCTTTCCGCGATCTGGACGAGAGTCAGGATGCCGTTTGCCCAGATGGCTACTGCAACCCGTTTATGCTTGGTTTCAGGGGGAATGTGAAATAGCTGTATACTGAAAAAGTGTGCTTTCCCTCATATAGGTTTCGAAGTAATGCGGGAAGAAGCGTTAATTGGTTGCTTCCAATGTTCGCATTGCGACCATACCGTGTACCAAAAGCTTGTTCCTTGAGGGCACAAAACATGTTGTGCCGCTGGCCTGGGTTTGGGATCGCGGAGCCAGAGAATGGCTTGGCCAGAAGCGCCGGTCCATCGCCAATGATCCGGTTAATCTTTTGCCGGTCGAGGCGAGCCTGAGCAAGGGAGCCAAAGGCCCCGACGAATGGCTGCCCCCATTGGGCGAGTGCGGCTATGTAGCTCGCTTCGTTCGGGTGGTAAAGTCATACTATCTGCAGCCCACTGCCCCGGAGTTGGCCTGCTTGTGATTGCGGAGAGTGTGCCATGAAAACCAAACGCCCAACCGAAAAAGAACTCCTGGACGGCCTAGATGCCCACACCGCCCATGCTGACGAGCTGGCCGAGCCGCTCCCTCAGGAGCTCACACCTCTGGAACGCCTAAAGGGGACAGTCAAAGGCTACGAGCGACCAACCGATCCGGTTTGGGACGAGTGGTTCGACTCTGAAGGCGTCAGTGACGATTTTATGGAGGATCGAGAGCAGCCCAAGGATGGGCGAACATAATGACCGTCGATGATGAAAAAGCCAAAGGGCATGTGGCTCTCAAAGGCTTCGTTGGTATCTGTCGCGAATGGGACTGCACCGAGGAAGAGATGATGCAGTTGCTCGGCGGTGTGTCCCGGAGCACGCTGGTCAAGTATGAGACGTTGCCACACGTCACGCTCTCGCAGGATACCCTGGAGCGCATCAGCTACATCCTGGGCATCTACGAATCCCTGAGGGTCATGTATCCAACGGCCGAACGCGCCAATCGTCGGGTTCGACTGGAAACCAGTGAGCCTCCCTTCCTTGGAGCGTCAGCCCTGGACTTTATGGCGCAAGGCTCCATGAAGCACCTCATGGAAACTCGACGCTACTTTGATGCAAAGCGGGCGGGGTAACCAGCCCCCGTCGACCAAGATTTTGGGCGGTCAGTTTGGTCACCTTTTTTGTTTGAGTGGTAGGAAATACGGAGCCAGCTCGAGAGGCCTTCCATGCTAAGGATCACCCGGATCGACCTGAACCCCTTTTCACCTTGCCGCACCGCACCAGCGGCTCTGCCGGTGTGCCTCTGCATAATCGCCTGCCGTTTTATCGAGCCTATGCCACCGGCCTTCCGAGTCATGTGAAGAGTCTTGTGCTGACCTCTGATCTCCAGGGGCGAGAAGCCGGCAGTCAGAATCGGCTGCTCGGCGTGCCTGTGGCTGAGGCACTTTCGGCATTGTCTCGGGAAGGTGTCATTCCGGCTCCCGACGCGGTGTTTCTGTGCGGCGATCTGTTCGATTATCCCGACTGCCGCAAACGCGGCGGTACCGGGCCGGTGGACGAGGTGTTTCAGGCGTTTTCTGAGGTCACGCCCGAAGTTGTCGGCGTCCTGGGGAACCACGACCAGATGGATCATCCCGAAGCGCTTCCAGATAACACCACCCTTCTGGATGGCGGGGTGGTTAGGGTTTTGGGCAACCTGAACGTCGGTGGCGTCAGCGGTATCGTGGGCAATCCGAATCGCAATCAACGGCGAACCGAGGACGATTTTCTGGCCGCACTGGAATCGGTGACCGATCAAGCCCCGGATATCCTGCTACTCCATCAAGGCCCAACCGACCCGGAGCGGGCGGCTCGTCGGGGTGATCCCGGTGTCGCATTGTCACTTGAAACCGGCTTTCAAGGGCTCACCGTGTTCGGCCATACTCGATGGGACTGGCCCTGGCTCATTTCTCTGGGTGAGGGTCAGGCTTTGAATGTCGATGGGCGGGTCGTGGTGGTTTTGCCGGAGGTTGACGGAGTTTTCGGTTTCAGTGCAAAGGTCAAAATTCCATGGCGGGAAAAAATGTCCTAGAAACCGTGGACACACCATGGACACAATTTGGACACAGCCAAATAAAAAGGTTCATCGCGGGTTAGCGTGAAAAAGTAGGAGACGGCGGTAAAACCGGTTAGTTTTGAGTTCGCCAAAACAACAAACCTGACCGACTCACCGCCGTCCCTATGAATGCTAATCCTCTTGCCCTGTTCTGGGAAGG